>JABDEY010000011.1:0-38687 GCA_013286805.1 Bacteroidota bacterium
AAGGGAAGTAAATTTAGTTTTTCTTTGAAGGTCTGAATCGAGAGGCCAAAAATCTGAAATTCCTTATGGTAATGCATTGCCCGTCTGAAGGAAATGCAATCATCCTCTGATGTAAATAATTTTCCATTGGAGGAGATAATTTATTTCGTTAACTTGGCTTTATGGAAACAAACAGAAGAGACTTTATCAAGAAAAGTGCAGCACTCACAGTGGCTGCTATGGCCACTACCGCCCTTGCGAAATCCCTGAATAAGGTAAATGATATTTTAGACAAGGAAGAACTGATACAGGCTGGAACACCTTTTACTTTGCCAGCCTTGCCTTATGGTTATGATGCGCTGGAGCCCCATATTGATAAAATGACGATGGAAATCCATCACGACAAGCATCACAAAGCATACGTGGATAATCTGAATAAGGCATTGCCCGGAGGAGGCAAGGTGGAGGAAATTCTGGCGGAAATATCGAAACAACCTATTGCAGTACGTAATAACGGAGGCGGTCATTACAACCACAGTTTATTCTGGCAGCTTATGAAAAACGGCGGTGGAGGTGCCCCATCCGGCGCGTTGGGGGATGCGATCAAAAAACAATTCGAGTCTTTTGAAAATTTTCAGAAGCTTTTTAGTGATGCGGGTAGCAAACGTTTTGGTTCTGGCTGGGCATGGCTGGTTGTTGAATCCGGCTCAGGGGCTGATAAGATTCTGAAAATTGGCTCTACTCCCAATCAGGATAATCCGTTAATGGACATCTCAGATTTTAAAGGCAAGCCCATCCTGGCACTCGATGTATGGGAGCATGCTTATTATCTCAAATACCAGAACAAGCGGGCCGACTATATGACTAGCTGGTGGAATGTGGTGAATTGGGATAGAGCGAATGAGTTGTTTGTTGCCGCTTAATAATTAATAGTATTCTGTTCCTGTAGAATTCCTACCTCTGTTCTTACCGACATTTACCTGATTCTTACCGACTTTTTGTTTCCGCCAGCCTATTTGCCCTTTCCTGGGCAAAGCATGCCTCATACATTTGTTTCATAAATTTTAAAGAAATTGAATTATGGAAACAGGAACAATAATTAACAGAAGAGGTCGCCGAAAAGTTTTGGCTGGCCTGATAGTAGTGGCCGTTGGTACGGTTTTATTACTCAAAGAATTCGGAACAATTTTCCCGGCCTGGCTCTTTACCTGGAAAGCATTATTGATTGTCATCGGGTTGTATCTTGGTGCGAAACGTGGATTCCGTGGAGGAGGATGGATGATTGTCACGCTGGTTGGTGCTGTTTTTCTTGCAGAGGATTTTATTCCAGGTCTGAATATCTCGAATATCTTCTGGCCGACACTTTTAATACTTTTTGGATTGATAATGATCTTCAGGCCTTCGCGTCACAGGGGATGGTGCGGGCGCCACCATGGCTGGAACAGACATAGGCTTCACAGGGGCTGGAACAGTGAAAAATGGGGAAGTAAATGGGAAGAAAAGGGAGTTGGTGATCAAGCCGGAGAGAACCCGTCTTTTAATAAAGAAGACTGCATCGATTCCACTAACCTGTTCGGAGGAGTCCGTAAGGTGATTTTATCCAAGGACTTCAAAGGTGGCAGGATTACCAATACTTTTGGCGGAGTGGAGATTAATCTGAGTCAGGCGGATATTAGTGGAAAGGTCATCCTGGATATTGAACAAGTATTCGGCGGACTGAAGCTCGTTATTCCTCCACACTGGAATGTGCAGTCGGAGATAAAAGCGGTTTTTGCCGGAACAGAAGATAAAAGACCTGCAGCCAGCAGTCCGGTAAATCCTGATAAAATATTAGTTTTACAAGGATCATCTCTTTTCTCCGGGATTGAGATCGTGAGTTACTAATGAGATACATTTTCAATTTTTGATGAAAGGTTTGCCATTTAGTCTGGGGTATGGCATTTGCTGGTTGGTTTGGATTGTTTTGCATGCATTAATCCTGAGCCGTCTGGGGTACACATGGAAGGTAGCGGCGATGGACAGTACAGTGAATAATGTTCTGTTGGCGCTGAGCGGATTTATTCTGAGTACTAATCTGCGTTATTACCGTCCGGACAAAAGTGTTTCGGTGTATGTTATTGCAATTGGACTGGGGTTTGTAAGTGTTCTTGTAGCAAAATGGGTATTGACGCAGCTTATCGTAAATGATCCTGCCTATCTGTTATTCCTGAATCAATCATTGCCGGTGCGTTTTTGTATAGCTTTTTTACTGACGGGTTGTGTTACTATGCTGAGCTGGATCTGGTATACATTGGAAGAACAAAAAGAAAATGAGAAAAGAAGAACATTAACCGAACAACTTTCCAGGGAAGCGGAATTGTATAACCTGAGGCAACAGATCAAGCCCCATTTTTTATTTAACAGCTTGAATTCAATAAGCGCGCTTGCCGGCTCCAATCCGGAAGAAGCAAGAAAAATGATACAAACCCTGTCAGATTTTCTGAGGGGAACTTTAAACAAGGAGGAGCAAAATCAGCTGAGTTTAAAGGAAGAAGCTCAGCACCTGCAATTATACCTGGACATAGAAAAAGTAAGATTCGGACATCGCTTAAAAACCGAAATTAAGTGTGATGAATCCTGCCTGGAAATGAAACTCCCTCAGTTAATACTGCAGCCCATTGTGGAGAATGCGATTAAATTTGGATTATATGATACAACAGACGTGGTACGCATAACTATTCGTGCAGAAAGCCTGGATGGACAACTGCAAATAACCGTGCAAAACCCTTTTGATCCCTCCACATCAAAATCCGGAAACGGGACAGGATTCGGCTTGCGTTCGATACAGCGCAGATTGTATTTGCTTTTTGCCCGTAACGATTTATTGGAAACAAAGGAAGATGGTTCGGTTTTTACAACAATTGTTAAAATTCCTCAGCAACATGGATAAAACACCCGCGTAAATATGATAAAAGCTGTACTTATAGATGATGAGCCACTGGCAAGGTCTATCGTGAAGGAATACCTGTTGGATTATCCGGAGGTTGTTATTTCACAGGAATGCGGAGATGGATTCGAAGGCGTAAAAGCAATTGCAGAGCATAGGCCGGATTTAATTTTTCTTGATATTCAGATGCCTAAAATTAACGGATTTGAGATGTTGGAATTAATTGAACAGGAGCCTGCTGTGATCTTCACTACTGCTTTTGATGAATATGCGATAAAGGCTTTTGATGCGCACGCTATTGATTACCTCCTGAAACCTTTCAGCAAGGACCGTTTTGGCAAGGCTATGGAAAAGCTGATCAATCAGCATAAAGCCCATGTCGGTGGAACAAGCGAAATGCAAGGATTGCTGGAGGAGGCTGCACAACAAAAAGTGCAGCAGGAGCGGGTGGTTGTTAAAACAGGGGCGAAGATTAAAATTATTCCGGTACAGGATATACATTACTTTGAGGCGGATGACGATTATGTGAAAATCTATACGCTTGAAGGGAGATTTTTGAAGAAAAAAACGATGAGTTATTTTGAAGCTTCATTGCCTCCTCCTCAATTTGTCAGAACCCATCGTTCATATATAGTGCAGGTACAGCAAATTACACGGATAGAGCCTTATGAAAAGGAAAGTCATATTGCTATTCTGAAGTCCGGGGCACGAACACCGATTAGTGCTGCCGGGTATGCTAAGCTGAAGGTTGTATTGGGGTTGTAGAAGATGCCAATATAATGGATCAACTGTGATCCTTGCCGCTTGCCGTTTGGTTTCAACTAAAACATTTTATCTTTGGTAGAAATAATCCTCTTGTTATAAATGGAAAGGACGTCTTTTTTTGAACGATTAAATAATTGGGCCAGGCGATCGGTTACATTGAAGCTTGTTTCCGTAGGAATTTTGATTTTGATTCTTTTGATCCCGACTTCCATGCTTACTTCCCTGATTTATGAACGCCAGGGATTAAGGGACAATGCAATTGAGGAAGTCAGTTCGAAATGGGGAGCACCGCAGACAATTGGAGGTCCGGTACTTTCGATTCCCTACCGTACTATTATTAAAGATGATAAGGGCCAATCGGAAACCGTCCTGCGTTATGCGCATTTTCTTCCGGATGAACTGGAGATAACAGGCATAGTGACACCTGAAAAGCGTTACCGGGGAATTTATGTAGTGGTTTTATACACCAGCAAACTGCATATCAGCGGGAAATTCAGCTATCCCAATAAGAAAGCACTCAGCCTGTCCGAAAGTTCCTGTGAATTGGGTGCCGCTTCGGTATCAATCGGGATTCCGGACATGAAAGGTATTCATGAAGCCATCAATTTCAAAATGAATGACACGGTTTATTCTTTTAACCCCGGTTTGCCTTCCTATGATATTTTTGCATCTGGGGCAAGTTTTGAATTCAATCTGCTGAAAAAAGGCGAATACAAATTTGAATTTGATCTTTTGCTAAATGGTAGTTCTTCTCTTGATTTTCTTCCGTTTGGTAAAGAGACAAAAGTTTCTTTGCAATCGGGATGGGATAGTCCGAGCTTTGATGGAGCATTTCTGCCGGAAAAGCGCGAAGTGAATGCTCAGGGTTTTAGTTGCGACTGGAAAGTTCTGCAACTCAACCGGAATTATCCACAGCAGGGACTGGGGAATTACATTGCCAATAAAGATGCATCTTTTGGTGTGAAACTGATGCTCCCTATTGACGAATACCAGAAGACTACCCGTTCAGTCAAATATTGCGTTATGTTTATCATCCTCACTTTCCTGACTTTCTTTTTTGTAGAGGTCTTAAATAAGACAAGGATACATCCGATACAATACCTGTTGGTTGGGTTTGCCATCTGCCTGTTTTATGTGATCCTGCTTTCTGTTTCCGAACACCTGAAGTTTGACGCGGCTTACCTTACAGGTACCGTGAGCATTCTTGCCTTGATTACATTTTATGCGAAAACCATTTTTAAGAATGGGAAAATGACTGCTGTTTTCTCTGGCCTGCTGGCTTTGCTGTATGGGTTTTTCTACTCCCTGATGCAATTGGAAAATTATTCCTTGCTTATGGGAAGTATTGGCTTGTTTATCATCCTTGCTACTATTATGTACCTGACCAGGAAGGTCGATTGGTATGGAATCAGTTCGGGGGAAGGCAAAGAATAAACCTGACGTCAGTCAGTTTCCGCCTGACTCAAAAAATCTTCTTAACTTAGTTCTCCACAAAATCTGAACGAAAATGCCGACACTAACGATGAAATATCCTGACATAAAAAATTATGTTGGTGGAAAATACATTCCTTCGAAATCAACCAAATTTCTAGATGTGATTTCTCCTCTGGACGGAAGCCTTTTATCAAGGGTTCCGGTATCCACCAAAGAGGATCTAAATGATGCGGTGGCGGTAGCTAAAAAGGCTTTTACAACCTGGTCTAAGGTGCCCATCAAGGAACGGGTGCAGGTTTTCTTCCGGTATAAGACTTTGCTTGAAAAGCATATCCTGGAATTGTCCCAACTGGTGCAGGAAGAAAATGGAAAGACGTTGGATGAAGCCCGTGCAGAGGTTGAGAAAAGCATTGAATTAACAGAATTTGCCTGTTCTCTTCCTCAATTAGTTGGGGGAGAAATTCTGGAAGTTAGTAAAGGGGTGGAGTGCCGGACGGACTTCTACCCGGTTGGTGTTGTTGCCTGTATCGTTCCTTTTAATTTTCCAAGCATGGTCCCGAACTGGACCATACCCAATGCTATTGCACTGGGAAATACCATGATTCTGAAACCTTCGGAGGTAGTTCCTTTAAGTTGTATGCGAATTGTGGAATTATTAAAGGAAGCGGGATTGCCGGATGGGGTTTTGAATATTGTGAATGGAGACCGTGAAATCGTGGAAGCGATCTGTGATCATCCCGGTATTGATGCTGTTTCTTTTGTTGGTTCTACCAAGGTGGCCAAATTGGTTTATGCGCGGGCTTCTGCAAGTTTTAAACGTGTATTGACCCTGGGAGGAGCCAAGAATCACCTGTTGGTTTTGCCAGATGCCCATGTTTCCATGACTGCTTCCAATGTGGCTGCTTCCATGTCTGGCTGTGCCGGGCAACGTTGTATGGCCGCTTCTGCTATGGTTGCTGTTGGAGCTGTTGATCCAATCATTGCTCAGATATGTGTTGAAGCCCGAAAAGTAATACCTGGAGTTAATTTAGGTGCTGTTATTTCCGCAGCGGCTAAAGCCCGTATAGAGCGCTATATTACAGAAGCTGAACAACAGGGAGCCAAAATATTGGTGGATGGTAGGAATACTGTAGTGAAGGGAAAAGAAAATGGCTTCTATGTTGGGCCTACGGTGATAGATTATGTGACACCAGATATGAGTGTCGCGCGTGAAGAGATATTCGGACCGGTCATCTCTATCATTCGTGCGAAAGATGTTGATGAGGCTTTGGCGATTGAAAATGCCAATCCGTATGGGAATGCAGCGGCTGTTTTTACACAAAGCGGAGGGGCAGCAAGATATGTGATCGAACGTGCGAGTGCAGGTATGATTGGAGTAAATATAGGTGTTCCTGTTCCTCGTGAACCTTTCTCTTTCGGTGGATGGAATGATTCAAAATTCGGTGTTGGGGATCTGACCGGAAAGAGTTCCATTGGATTCTGGACTAAATTAAAAAAGACGACAACCAAATGGAATGCGGAGAGTAAGACGAACTGGATGTCGTAAATATAGAATGTAAAGCCAGATCTGACAAAGCAAGGGCAATGTGCCTGGGTCTGATGAGCCGGTAAGTGTGAATGGAAATTTTAAAATTCTAAAAATGGATACATTGACAATTTCACCCAAAGAGAAAGAACAAATCTTAAAAAACAACCTGGATTATACGTTGTTTTCATGGAGCAAACAGGCTGGGCTCAATCCGATTATGGTGGAGCGGGCGGAAGGAGTTTATATTTATGACTATGACGGGAAGCGCTACCTTGACTTTTCTTCCCAATTGATGAATGTGAACATCGGGCATGGGGATACCAGGGTGAGGAATGCGGTTGTGAAACAAATGGATGAGGTGAGTTATGTGTATCCAGGAATGATTACTAAAGTAAGGGGTGAACTTGGAAAGAAGTTAGCAGAAATTGCTCCTGGAAACCTGAAGAAAAGTTTTTTCACTTTGGGAGGGGCTGAAGCAATTGAAAATGCGATAAAATTGGCCCGTGTATATACAGGCCGGTATAAAATCATTTCTCAGTACCAGAGTTTTCATGGAGCTTCTTATGCCGCTTTTTCAGCGGGCGGGGATCCCCGTAAGCATGGGGTGGACAGTCAGGCGGCTCCGAATTTTATTCATGTGGAGAATCCTTATTTCTACCGTTGTCCCTGGAACAGTAAGACCTGGGAAGAGTGCGGGGAGAACTGTGCAGCCCATGTGGAACGGATTATTAAATATGAGAATCCTGAGAGTATCGCAGCCATTTTACTGGAAGGGGAATCAGGTTCTTCGGGTTGCATCAAATACCCTCCCGGATACTGGAAAAAGATTAAAGCCCTGTGTGACCGATATGGAATACTGCTGATTGCAGATGAAGTGATGAGTGGATTTGGGCGGACAGGAAAGATGTTTGCAGTTGAACATCATGGAGTGGAGCCGGACCTGATTACAGTTGCCAAGGGACTTACGGCAGGTTATATCGCGATGGGTGCAGTACTCGTTTCCGAAAAGATTGCGAAGTATTTTGATGACAAGGCGCTTCCTCTGGGGTTAACTTATTCTGCGCATCCTGTGGCCTGTGCTGCTGCACTTGCTGTCCTGAAAATTTATGAGGAGGATAATCTGGTGGAGAAGGCTGCTGCAATGGGGAAATACATGGATGCAAAAGTGGAGGAGATGAAGAAGAAACATCCTTCTATCGGTGATTTCAGGAATACCGGTTTGCTGGGATGTATTGAATTGGTTAAGAACAGGACAAGCAAAGAACCTATGGCTCCCTGGAACGCCAAACCCAATGAAATGGAAGTGATGAATAAGGTGGCTGCTAAAATAAGAGAGTTGGGAATGTACACCTTTGTTCGCTGGAACTGGATATTTATCGCTCCTCCTTTGACAATTACCAAAGAACAGGTGAACGAAGGGTTGGATATTATTTCCAAGGCAATTTCCATTGCCGATGAATATTGCAATTGACAGATAAACTTCTCAATTGACAGATAAGCCGCTCATGAGCGCTGCAAGTAAATCCCTTTATAGTGAGGACCTGGCTCCGGTGCCTCTTTCCAAACGTACCTGGAATACATGGAATTATTCGGCGCTTTGGATCAGCATGAGTTTGTGCATTCCTACCTATATGCTGGCCAGTTCACTGATTGACGGTGGAATGAACTGGTGGGAGGCGATACTTACGATTTTTATCGGGAATACGGTTGTGCTTGTTCCAATGATTTTGAACGGACATGCCGGAACCAAATATGGGATTCCATTTCCAGTAATGGCACGGGCCAGTTTTGGAGTACGTGGCGCGAATATTCCTGCTATGCTCCGGGCTATTGTTGCCTGTGGCTGGTTTGGAATACAAACCTGGATCGGAGGATATGCTATTTTCCTGATGCTGAAAATCTGGATGCCTTCTTTGGGAACAATGTCCCAGCTATTCCCGGCATGGGTTGGATTACAGACTGGTCCGGCAATTACATTTATTTTATTCTGGCTGCTGAATATGTTCGTGGTCTACCTCGGAGTGGAAAGCATAAAAAAACTATTGGTGTTTAAAGCGTTTTTTCTTCCTCTTGCAGCATTGTCTCTTTTATTGTGGGCCATTTCAGCCGGACATGGATTGGGGCCGATTCTGGCGCAGCCTTCAAAGTTTACATTGGATTCAGATTTCTGGAATTATTTTTTTCCGGCCTTGACCGGAATGGTTGGATTTTGGGCTACCCTGTCACTCAATATACCAGATTTTACCCGTTATGCTAAATCGCAGCGTGCCCAGATTATGGGGCAAGCCATAGCACTCCCGGCTTCCATGACTTTGTTTTCTTTTATTGGTGTAGTAGTAACCTCGGCTACTTTAATTATATACGGGCAAACTATCTGGGATCCATTGGTATTGGCAGGAAAATTTGAAAGTAAATTAATTGTGAGCATTGCGATGATTGCCGTGGCCATTTCTACCTTAGCGACCAATATAGCCGCCAATATTGTAAGCCCTGCAAACGATTTTGCTAATCTGTCTCCAGCCAAAATTAATTTCAAAACAGGTGGATACATTACCGGTATACTGGGAATATTTATTTTTCCCTGGAAACTGATTGCGGATCCGACCGGGTATATTTTCACCTGGCTGATTGCCTATTCCAGCCTCCTTGGGCCGATTGGAGGCATTATGATAGCAGATTATTATTTTTTGCGGAAGCAGAAACTGGTGGTGGAGGATATGTACGAGGAGCAGGGGCGATATACTTATTCAAAGGGTTTTAATTATCTGGCTATTATTGCCTTACTACTGGGAGTATTGCCGAACGTCCCCGGATTTTTAACGACTATTGGTCTCGTCGGAAAGGATGTCTTCTGGCACTGGATTTCGGGATTATATAATTACGCCTGGTTTGTAGGTTTTTTTGTTTCCGGCTTTACGTATCTTATTTTTATGCAAGGGGAAAAACGCAGTGTTCAACATGGATAAATTTCTGGATGCCGCAATCGCGGAAGCAAAAGCCGGATTAGGTACAAAGGGTATTCCCATTGGCAGTGTGCTTGTGAAGGACGGAAAGATTGTCGGACGCGGGCATAATAAACGAGTGCAGGATAATGATCCTATGACCCATGCAGAGATTGACTGTCTGCGTAATGCCGGGCGTATCGGAAGCTATAAAGGAACGGTGTTGTATTCTACCCTGATGCCCTGTTATTTGTGTGCAGGTGCCGTGGTTCAGTTTGGCATTAAGAAAGTGTATGCAGGGGAGTCTAAAACTTTTCCAGGTGCAAGGGCGTTTATGGAATCGCATGGAGTGGAGGTGATAGATTTAAATAATGCGGAGTGTATTCAGATGATGAATGATTTTATTGCAAAGAATCCTAAGTTGTGGAATGAGGATATTGGGGTTTAATATAGTATCGGACTTCAGGAACGTTTAAGATTATATAATTGTGTGTGGCAAGAGGATAAAGTGGCTGTGGCTTGAGCCTGAAAGCTCTAAAGTAATTCGTATTTATATTTTGAATGAAAAAAATAAAATATCATGTCCATATTAATTAAAAACGGAAGAATTATAACCGCAGCGGACGATTACGTTGCAGACATTTTTATTCAGGAGGAGAAAATAACAACTATTGGCAAAAACCTTGATGTGAAAGCGGATCAGGTGATCGACGCGAAAAACAAACTGGTTTTTCCGGGTGGGATAGACCCACATGTGCATCTGGATATGCCTTTTATGGGAACCTATTCGAGCGATAACTATGAGACTGGGACAAGGGCCGCCCTTTTTGGCGGCACGACTATGGTTATTGATTTTATACTACAGACTCAAGGCAAATCATTGCATGATGCGCTTAAAGAATGGAAAGGGCGTTCGGATGGAAATGCTGTAGGAGATTATTCTTTTCACATGGCGGTGACGGATTTTAATGATACTACAAAGGCTGAAATAAAAGATATGATTGAGAAGGAGGGGATAACCTCTTTTAAGACATTCATGGCTTACAAGGGTGCCCTGATGATTGATGACAGGCAAATGGTTGGCCTGATGAATGAAGTGAAAAAACGGGGAGGGATGGTAACCACGCATGCTACCAATGGAGACATGATTGATTTTCTGGTTGCCAAAAACAAATCCGAAGGAAAGTTCTCCCCCTTGTATCATTATCTTTCTCAACCTGAAATTACTGAATCCGAAGCGTCGGGTCGTTTTGCAGATATGGCTTATCATACAGGAGTACCGGCCTATATTGTGCACATGACCTGCGAGGGTGCTTTGAATCATATAAGGGATGCTGCAAAGAGAAATCAGAAGGTGTTTGTGGAGACCTGTATACAATACCTGGTGCTGGATGCATCACTATATGATAAAGGTTTTGAATCTGCAAAATGGGTGATGAGTCCGCCATTGCGTGAGAAGAAGGATCAGGAAAGTTTATGGGCCGGGATTGACCAGGGCTCGGTACAGGTTGTTGCGACTGATCATTGCCCTTTTATGTGGGAACAAAAGAAGATGGGAGAGAAGGATTTTTCTAAAATACCGAATGGACATCCAGCCATTGAAAACAGAATGGAACTTTTGTTTTCGCATGGAGTAAATAAAGGAAGAATCAGCTTGAATAAATTTGTGGAGCTGACATCAACGAATGCAGCAAAAATATTTGGGATGCACCCCAGAAAAGGGTGCATTGCTGTGGGTACTGATGCTGATCTTGTGATTTTTGATCCCAATGAAAAGCATATGCTTTCAGCTAAGACGCATCACATGAATTGTGATTATTCCGGATACGAAGGATGGGAACTTACCGGAAAATGCAAGACTATACTTCTCAGAGGCAAGGTGGCGGTTGATAATAATCAATTATTGGTTAAAAAGGGGTATGGGCAATTTATCAGGAGAAATAAATTTTCCTAATGAATCATGTAATTGGTTTACAACCCGGATTTTCTAATAAAGCATCAGTTTAATTCCTAAAGAAGGTTACCTTACCAGCGTTACATTGCCAACTTCATTGTGGGCTTTACCGAAAACATCTGTAAAAGAAACTTTCCATTCATACACATCCTGCTGTGCTACATTGCTTCCATGATTGGCTTTTCCATCCCAACCAGCGTTAATGTCCTGTGTGGTATAAACTAAATTACCCCATCTGTCAAAAATCTTCAGGTTGTAATTAATCAAGTTAACACCCTTAGCAAAGAATGTGTCGTTTACCCCATCCCCATTGGGGGTAAATGAATTGGGAATGTAAAAGGTCCAGTCGTAGCCTATGACAACGTTGTGGGAAACAGTGTCTGTACAGCCGTTGGTATTTATTACAAGTAAATGGGCAGTGTATATTTCCGGGTTGGTAATATTGGGATACATGTGAACGGGATTGATCTCATTGGGGTTGATGGAATCACCGTCTCCAAAATACCAAAACCATTTAGTAACATCTGCCGAAGATCCATTCGTGAATTTAACGGTCGGATCTATAATCGTTTCGACACTTTGCCAGGTCGTAAAGGCTGCTTTAGGAGCCGGGAATACAGTTATCATGTTGGGTTTTATCAAGGTGTCTGTACAGCCTTGATCTGAAGTAAGGATAACTGAAACCGTAAACCGACCCGTGTCGGCATAACATCTTGGAGGAGATTGAGCCCCGGAACCCGCTCCCCCGTCTCCAAAATCCCAGTTCCAGCTTGTGATAGTGCCAGTAGCAATGGTGCTGGCATCAGTAAAGTTAAGGCAATAATTCTGGCATCCGGACAATTGACTTCCGCTGAAATTTGCGACAGGGACGGGATTTACTTTGACAGGTTTTGTCAAAGAATCAATGCAACCATTGTTTGTTTCTACATAAAGTTTTACACTATCCTGACCAGGTGTTGTAAAAGTGTGAGTTGGATTTGGAATGGTATCAAATGTGCCGTCACTGTAAAGCCAAATCTGAGCGAAAATCGTTCCGCCAGGTACCGCTGACTGATCGACAAAGTTCTCCGGAATGCCCTGACAAATATTTTTTGGTGTGAAGGCGACTTTAGGTAAGGGGAAAATAGTGTCTTTGAAGGGAATTTTTGCGACACAATTGTTATTAGTTGTTACAGTGAGCGTAACGTTATAGGGCCCGGGAGCAGTATAAATGTGAGAGGCAGAGTCCAGAGCTGAAGTATTGTTGGCGGATGTCGGATCTCCAAAATTCCAGCTGTTAGAGGCGATGGTTCCGGTTGTGACCGTGGATTTACTGACAAATGTTGCCGGAACTCCAAAACAAGCCGTAGTATATTCAACAAAAGGTACTGGCAAAGGGTAAATAGTGTCCCTGACAGTCAGTGTGGAATCACAGCCACCTGTAGAGGTTACGATTAAGGTAACTAAGAAGGTGCCGGTATCAGGATAGGTATGATGCACTGTCGGGGTCCCTGCTGCACTGGTGGCTCCGTCTCCAAAATTCCAACTCCAGCCTGTTATTTTTGAAGGAGCTGTTACTGTGGAGGCATCGTTAAAAGATAATTGGTTGCCAAAACAAGCGTTGGCAACCGTGAATAAAGCAACAGGTTTTGGGTTAACGGTAACCGGAACTGTTGTTGTACTCTGGCAATTAGAGTCTGATGTAACTGTCAGCAATACATTGTACGTTCCTGCAGTAGTGTAAATATGAGATGTGTCCTGATTTGAAGAAATGTTGTTAGCTCCTGATGCAAGATCGTCAAAATTCCAGGACCATTTCGAGAGTAGTCCACCTGCCGCTATAGTTGATTTATCGATAAAGATAACCGGAGCCGGGAAACACACCGGTGCGGTTAGCGCTTTGGCAACAGGTAAGGGGTTTACAAAAACTGTTTTGGTAACCGTATCGGGGCAGCTTGCTGCAGATATGCTGATCAGGGAAACCTGAAAAGGTCCGGCAGTGCCGTAGGTATGCGTTGGATTTTGAATAGTTGAAATATTGTTCACACCGGAAGATGGCTCTCCAAAATTCCAGGCCCAATTTGTCACAGGTCCGCCTCCCAAAGTGGAGAGGTCATTAAAAACGCTTGGGTTATTCAGGCAAACAATTGTTGTCCCAAAATTAACAATTGGGCTTGGATTTAAAGTTGCAGTTTGTGTACTTGTGCTCGAACAGCCAAGTGCATTCGTGACTGTTTGTGTTACAGTAAAAGGGCCAGCAGTAGTAAAGATATGTTTGGGGCTTGTAAAATTGGAAGTATTATTTGCACCTGAACCAGGATCCCCAAAATTCCAGTCCCAATGAGTTGCCCCTGTAGATAGGTCATTAAATTGCATAGGTTGATTTGTGCAAACTGGGATTGCGCTGAAGTTGGCCGTAGGTGGGGGATCCAGATTGAATGAAATAACAATCACTCCGTTACCACCTGCGGTAGACGTTCCTCCTCCAACAGCAACTCCGGCCGGAAGCGCAGGATCGGCACTGTTGCCTGGCACTTGTCCATTTCCGTTTGAGATGGTGGTATTTATTCCAGAAGAAAAACTTGAGCCCCCTCCTCCACCGCATGCGCCACAATCGCAAGCCCCAGCCACGCCACCTCCAGAGCCGCCATGAAACCCACCGCCGCCTGCGCCACCCCCTCCACCATCTCCTCCACCTTTATTTAATCCTACAGATCCTATACCATTGCCATTTGCTCCTGTGATGCCTGGAGTGGCGCATGAACCAGGGGATGGGTTGCCATCCACACCACCACCGCCTCCAGTGGCTCCGCTGCTAAATTGACCACCTCCGCTGCCGCCTCCGCCCCCTCCGGCTACCAGCAATACCGTAGCACCATTGTATAATCCAGATCCGGCACCGCCACCACCTCCACCACCTGATGAGGGGGAACAACCGGCGATCCCTCCTGTTCCTCCGTCAATAACACCATTGCCCCAACCTGAAACCCCACCACCAGTGCAGGCGACATGGTTTCCTCCGGGACCCGCCCCTCCGCCAACTATAATCGTTAAAACCTGACCGGGCACAACAACGAAAGTGCTTACTACGCAAGCACCTGCTCCGCCCACTGCGCCGCCAAAAGAATCGGCACCACCACCGCTTCCTCCTCCACCCCAGGCTTTAACCGTAATAGTATCCGTACAAGGAACGGTAAATGTTTGAACAGCTCCCGTATAGACAAATGTAGTCGATCCCGGTTGGGCTGAAACCATCGGACATAATGCAAGCAGGAAAGCGCAAACAAAAAACGGATAACAGTTAATACACTTCTGCATTTTACCCTTGTTTGATAATCACCCTTGTTAAAAACAGATTTGTTACTGCCAAACAGCTAAGTTAGTTAAGAATCTCAAGGCAACCAAAAAAAATCGCTTGATAAGCAGAGGTAATGTGTGATATATCTTCTTATTTTAGGAGATTCATTTTCCCCTCACAAGGGGAAACACGGTGAGCAGATGTTTATTTGTAGTTAAAACTATTTTAGTTAAATAAAATTCGCATACATATTATTTAAACACCCAAACCAAAATTAACTATGCCCAGAATGATCAAGTCAGGACTTATCCAGATGAGTCTTCCAAAAACTGAAGGAGAAGGAACTATACAGGAAATCTGTGATGCAATGGTGCAAAAGCATATTCCCTTTATTGAAGAAGCCGGTAAAAAAGGTGTTCAGATTTTATGCCTTCAGGAAATTTTCAATACTCCTTATTTTTGTCCGGGACAGGATAAGAAATGGTATGCCTCTGCAGAGACTGTCCCAGGTCCGACTACTGAGCTAATGGCAAAATATGCCAAAAAATACAACATGGTTATTATTGTTCCTGTTTATGAAAAGGAACAGGCGGGAGTGTTGTACAATACAGCTGCAGTTATCGATGCGGATGGTACGTATTTGGGCAAGTACCGGAAAAATCACATTCCTCATACTTCTGGTTTTTGGGAAAAATTTTTCTTTAAGCCTGGCAATCTCGGGTATCCTGTTTTCCAGACGAAGTATGCTAAGGTTGGAGTTTATATTTGTTATGACCGTCATTTCCCGGATGGTGCGAGGTGTCTGGGTTTAAATGGGGCAGAGATTGTTTACAACCCATCCGCTACTGTTGCAGGTTTGTCACAGTATCTGTGGAAGTTAGAACAACCGGCACATGCAGCAGCTAATGGATACTTCATGGGCTGTATCAACCGGGTAGGGCAGGAGAAGCCCTGGAACCTGGGTAAATTTTATGGATCTTCCTACTTTGTGGACCCCCGCGGGCAAATATTTGCGTGTGCTTCAGAGGATAAGGACGAATTGTTAATTGCAGATTTTGACCTGGATATGATTGAAGAAGTGAGAAATACCTGGCAATTTTTCAGAGACAGAAGGCCTGAGACGTATGGAGCAATAACGGCGCTTTAGATTTTGAATAATTCGGGTTGCTATGATTTTTGTGTCAGGATGAGTATTGGATAACGTAAATGGAAAAGTCTAAATGAGTGAATATCTGAGTGCAGAAGAACTGAAGCAGCATTTTTCTGACATACATCCTCCGTTTGAACATGCGGAGGGTGCAATACTGGAAGCCAACAGGTGTATTAACTGTTACGACGCTCCTTGCACAAAGTCCTGTCCTACAAGTATTGATGTGCCTTTGTTTATCAAACAGATTTCTTCCGGTAATATCAAAGGGTCGGCCAGAACTATTTTTTCCTCCAATATTATGGGTGGCGGATGTTCCAAAGTTTGCCCGGTTGAGAAGCTCTGTGAAGGTGCCTGTGTTTACAATTTGCGTGAGGAAGAGCCTATATCCATTGCCAAACTTCAGCGTTATTCAACGGAAAAGGCGATTCATGAAAAGTGGAGCCTCTTTGAACGCAAACCTTCTAATGGAAAAAAGGTTGCTGTTGTCGGTGCAGGCCCTGCAGGATTAGCCTGCGCACATGCACTCTCGCTTGAAGGAATTGATGTGACGGTATTTGAAAAGGAGGGTAAGGGAGGAGGCTTGATGACTTATGGAGTAGCGGCTTATAAAGTTACTCCGGAATCCTGTCAGGATGAAGTGGACTATATTACTTCTATCGGAGGTATTGACATTCAATACAATAAGGAATTAGGCAAGGATGTGACACTGGCTGGTCTTCAAAAAGAATTCGATGCGGTTTTTGTGGGCATAGGTGTTGGAGTTGCAAGGGAGTTGAACATTCCCGGAGAAAATCTGAAAGGCGTAGTTGATGCGATTTCATTTATATACGATCTGCGGACAAATGATTATTCAAAAATTACGGTAGGAGATAAAGTGGCAGTCATTGGAATGGGGATGACCGCAATAGATGCCGCTACCCAATCGAAAAGGCTGGGGGCGAAAGAAGTGACGATGATTTACCGTCGTACAGAACAGGAGAAGCCCTGTACAGATGTGGAGCTGGATCTGGCGAAACTGGACGGTTGTCTGTTTGAGTGGCTGGCTTCCCCTAAAGAAATTATCGGAGAAAACGGGAAATTGAAAAAGTTAGTCTGTTCTAAAATGAAACTGGGTGAGCCGGATTCTTCCGGAAGAAGAGCTCCTGTTGATACAGGAGAAATATTTACGATCGAAGTTGATATGATCATCAAGGCTGCCGGACAAATTCCTTTTGAAGAGCTGGTGTCCGGATCCGCTTTGCAAAATAAGGGTGGAAAAATTTCTATTAATACTTCCGGGGAAACAAATCTAAAAGGTGTTTTTGCAGGAGGAGATGCTGTGAATGGCGGCAAAGAAGTGGTGGATGCTGTGCAGGCAGGTAAAGACGGAGCGAAAGGAATTCTTCAGTATTTAAAATTGTCTTACTAGTATTGGTGTTTTTTGTTTTAAAATTTTAGTGTAACTTATTTTAATTTATCAAAACGTGGCTAATTTACAATCCAACTTTTTAGGAATTAAGTCTCCCAACCCTTTTTGGCTTGCTTCGGCTCCTCCAACAGATAAAAAAATAAATGTATTGAGGGCATTTGAGGCCGGATGGGGCGGGGTTGTTTGGAAAACGCTGGGTTCACAGGTGAAGAATGTTTCTTCCAGGTATTCTACTCTGGACTATAACGGACAAAAGGTCATGGGGTTTAATAATATAGAGCTTATTTCTGACCGGCCTCTGGAAATAAACCTTCAGGAGATACGTGAAGTGTTAAAATTGTTTCCGGATCGTGCCATGGTTGTTTCCTTAATGGCCGACAATGACAGGAAGAGTTGGCATGAATTGGTTAAGAAGACACAGGACACAGGTGCCCATGGAATTGAACTGAACTTCGGATGTCCCCATGGAATGGTTGAAAGGGGTATGGGTGCTGCTGTTGGACAGGATCCGGAAATTGCAAAGATGGTAGTAGAGTGGGTGATGGAGGTTGCGAAAATACCGGTCATTACTAAGCTTTCACCCAATGTTCATTCTGTTGTTCCAATCGGAAAATCGGTCATAAAGGGCGGAACAAATGGACTTTCGCTAATCAACACCATACAATCCGTTACAGGAATCGATCTTGATACTTTAGTGCCGAACCCAAATGTTGGAGGGAAATCAGTTTTTGGTGGCTATTGCGGACCTGCAGTTAAACCCATTGCACTTAAGATGCTGACTACTCTGGCTCAGGATCCGGATACACGGAATATTCCTGTTTCAGGCATAGGTGGGATAAGTACCTGGAGAGATGCTGTGGAATTTATGTTATTGGGTGCAAGCAATGTACAGGTATGTACTGCCGCCATGCATTATGGATTCAGGATAGTGAGAGACATGTGTGATGGGCTGAGTAATTGGATGGATGAGAAAGGTTATACTTCTACTTCTGATTTCATCGGTTTATCGGTTCCTAAGATAACCCGCTGGGAAGAGCTGGATATCAATTACCATATCATTGCTAATATTGACCAGTCAAAATGCATTCACTGCGGATTGTGTTACATTGCCTGTGAAGATACGTCCCACCAGTCTATTTCTATTGAGAAAGGTATGCCTTACAATACATATACAGTCAAAGATGAAGAATGTGTGGGATGTAACCTGTGCAAAATAGTCTGTCCAGTGGACGATTGTATTACTATGGAGGAGCATCGCAAGGGCCCTGAATACCTTAACTGGATTGAATTCCAGAAAAGGGGACTTCCGTTGAATGATCATTGATTTTATTCGTTTTCGCTCCAATCGTGGACGGGCCTGTGCTTCATACCTTTGATTATTTTAGCTGAAGATTATTTTCCTTTTCCAGATAGGATTGAACCAGCTCAATCGCATTGTCAATTACATCACTAAGTGCGGTAATGAAAGTTCCTGGTTTGGCTATAGACAGTGCATGCCGGAGGGCTTCTATTTCCTTGGGAATATATTCATACGATTGATTCGGATTGCTCTGGTGTATTCCTTCTTCCAATAACTTCACTATATCTTCTGCTTTACGGCCGCGGAGGAATTTATCCTGACGGATGATGATGTGATCAAACATTTCAGCAGAGATACGTCCCAGATCCCGGATGTCTTCATCCCGCCGGTCTCCTGTTCCTGTGATGATTCCTATTTTATAGGGGGATTCGACAGTTG
The DNA here is from genome assembly GCA_013286805.1 of Bacteroidota bacterium. GTDB lineage: Bacteria > Bacteroidota > Bacteroidia > JABDFU01 > JABDFU01 > JABDFU01. The sequence goes on from JABDEY010000011.1 coordinate 19,102, forward strand.
ACAGAAATTCTTTAATGCCTCTGAAGCCATCTGCATTGTGAGCAAAATCGATTAATACTTTGTATTCTTTAAACGTAAAAATATTCATCCTTCCGGGTGTCTGGGTTGCAGAAGGAATAAAAGTCTCCAGACTCATCCGTATGTCTTCTACTTTAAAACCATATACATAAGAAGCTAATGTTGCCGCCAGTACATTGTAAATCATGAATTTTAATTTTCCTCCAAATGTGAGCGGAATCGTAGCTACTTTTTCAATTCTGAATTTCCAGTCTCCTTTTTTAATCGTGATGTATCCGTTTTCATAAATGGCTGCAATCCCTCCCTTGCGGCAATGCTCGCGTATGACAGGGTTGTTCTCCTCAAATCCGAAATAAGCAATTTTGCAATCCGCGCCTCTGGCCAATTCAACACAATAGGGGTTGTCTGCGTTCAATACCGCATAGCCATCCCGTTTCACACTTTTGACCACTACTCCTTTTACCTGAGCCATTTCTTTTAATGTATTGATATCCTGAAGGCCCATGTGATCTTCCTGCACATTGGTAACAACAGCTACATCACATATTGAGAAACCCAGGCCGGAGCGCAATATTCCACCTCTTGCAGTTTCCAGTACAGCAAACTCAACTGTAGGATCTTTTAGAATAAATTCTGCACTGACCGGGCCGGTGGTATCACCTTTTGTCAGCATTGAATTTTGCACATAGATCCCATCTGAGGTCGTAAAGCCGACCCTGTACCCGTTATTTTTTACAATATGGGCTATTAATCGTGTGGTTGTGGTTTTTCCGTTTGTACCGGTAACAGCAATAATGGGAACCCGGCAGGACTTTCCTGCAGGATAGAGCATATCAATAACAGGGGCGGCCACATTACGTGGTAAGCCCTGGGCCGGTGCCAGATGCATTCTGAATCCGGGAGCAGCATTCACTTCCAGCACTACACCCCCTGTTAGTTGCAGAGGGTCGTTCAGGTTGGCTGCCATGATATCTATACCGCAGATATCCAGGCCTATGATCCTTGAAATGCGTTCGCAGATAATGATATTGTCAGGATGTATAATGTCGGTCACGTCTGTAGAAGTTCCGCCGGTACTCAGGTTAGCCGTACCCTTCACATAGCAGAGTTCACCCTTATTCAAAACGGTTTCAAGCGAATAATCGTGCTTGGCCAGACAAGCAAGCGTTTCTTTATCAATGCTGATTTCTGTCAGTACGTTTTCATGACCATATCCCCGGCGTGGATCCAAATTCTCCTGTTCTATTAATTGCAGGATGGTAGAAATTCCATCCCCCTTAATATGTGCAGGCTCCCGCAATGCAGCTGCAATAAAGCGATGATCGATGACCAATATCCGGAAATCAGCGCCGGAAATAAATTTTTCCACAATTATTTTTCTTGAAAACGATTTGGCATGTTCAAATGCCAGTTTTGCCTCTTCGATCGTTTTGACATTGATAGAAGCGCCGTTTCCATGATTGCTGTCCAAAGGTTTAAACACCAGCGGAAATCCTAATCGCTGAATGGCCTCCTCTACCTCTTCTTCATAAACAATGCAGACTCCCTCCGCTACCGGAATAGCAGCCTCTTTCAGCATGCGCTTTGTTTCCTCCTTATTGCTTGCCAGATCTACTGCAATAGAACTTGTGCCGGCTGTCATCGAGGCACGGAAGCGAACCTGATTTTTTCCATAGCCCAGCTGAACCAGGGATTGTTTATTCAAGCGGATAAATGGAATATCCCTCGCAACAGCCTCGTCAACAATTGAGCCGGTTGTTGGACCAAAGCGATCCTGCTCCCGGATTTCACGCATGGCCTTTATATCACTCATCAGATCGCAGGGCGTATCTGCAATAAGTGCCTCAGCTATCTTTACGGATGCTTTTGCTGCATATATTCCTACTTTTTCCTCCATATAGGAAAAGACAACATTGTATATTCCTGGCACGCCGGTTCCCCTTGTACGGCCAAAACCACATTCCATACCTGCCAGTGTTTGTATTTCCAATGCGATATGTTCAATTACATGCGCCATCCAGGTGCCTTCTTTTACGCGTTCAAAAAAACCCCCTTCATAATCTTTTGAGCAGCGGTGAGTAATCATGGTAGGAAACAATTTTTCCATGCGTTCGGAAAAACCAGGTATTTTATTTGTTGGCAGTTCTTCCAGCTTTTCCAGATCCAGCTTCATCACGATTAATTTCTTTCTGAAATTGGACCAGTAATTGGGTCCTCTCATGGCATGTATTTCGATGATTTTCATTTCGCTGTATTTCGTGAATTGCAATTAATCGGGGTAATGTGTTCAAAATACGGTGATAAGTGCTGTCTGATTGTTAAATAAATGTTATGTTTTATCATAAATTTGACAGGATTACACAATATGTAAGATAGATTATCTATGATGACAGTTCCTAAAGGTAAATTAATAATAATAGGCGGCACAGTGGACAGGGGAAGTTTTTCGGAACACCCGGTGGATTTACCCAAACAACTCAAGTTTTTTGAACACGGGATATTAAAGCGCATCACTACTGAAGCAGTCAGGCAAGAACTTTCGAGGATAGAAATTATCACTACTGCTTCAAATATACCGGAAGAAGTTGGGCAGGAATATGTGAATGCTTTTAGTCAGTTGAGTGTTTTGAATGTGAAAGTGTTGAATATCAGAACCAGGGAGGAGGCCAACGCTCCGGAAAATATTGAGCGGCTAAGGCAGGCAGATGTAGTGGTTATGACGGGAGGGGATCAGCTTAGACTGACATCTGTACTGGGCGGTACTGCCTTCCACAACCTCCTGATGTATAAATATGAAAATGAAAATTTTATTGTCTCCGGTACCTCAGCCGGAGCTGCTGCAAGTTCCAATAATATGATTTATCAGGGAAGCAGTTCTGAAGCCTTGTTGAAGGGAGAAGTTAAAATTACAGGCGGCCTGGGTTTTATCAACAATGTTATTATTGACACCCATTTTGTACAAAGAGGCCGTATTGGGAGGTTGCTTTATGCCTGTGCCAGTAACCCTGTCAATATTGGGATAGGACTTGGAGAAGATACTGGTATGCTGATTACGGAGGGCCAAAACATGGAAGCAATAGGATCCGGCTTGGTCATGCTGGTAGATGGAACGAACATGCGAAACACAAATATTACGGATGTGGAAATGGGTGAGCCTGTATCTATAGAAAACATGACCGTGCACGTTATGGCACTTGGTGATCAGTTTGATCTAAAGACTAAAACTTTAAGAATTAAAAAGCTGTGCTAAGCGGAAGGGAACATGTTAACTTATTCTCGGTATATTCCTATATAAACACCCTCATCTGATTTTTTCATTGCCCGGTACATTCCGTCTGAATTAAAGGATAATTCAATGTTTCCCTGAGCATCAACAGCAATGAGGCCACCCTCACCACCAATTTTAATTAGTTTATCCTGCACGACCAATCTACAGGCTTGCTTTAAGGATAGCCTTTTGTATTCCATTAAACAGGAAACATCATGGGCTGCAACGGAACGGATAAAATATTCCCCATATCCTGTGCATGAAACGGCACAGGTTTTATTGTTCGCGTAGGTTCCGGCACCTATTAGTGGGCTATCTCCTATACGCCCAAATTTTTTGTTGGTCATGCCACCTGTGGATGTCCCTGCGGCCAGATTGCCTTGAATATCCAGCGCCACAGCCCCGACAGTTCCGAATTTTTTTTCTTCGGTATGGTCCAATTGTACTTTGTCTGTCTGCTTTGCAGACAGCAGCTGATCATACCGCTCCCGTGTAAAGAAATAGGCATCAGGTGCGAATTCAATCTTGTTTTTCTCTGCAAACTCCATTGCACCAAAGCCTGCCAAAAACACGTGTTCTGATTTATCCATCACTGTCCTTGCGAGGTGAATGGGATTTTTTATATTTTGAACACCTGCGACTGCACCAGCTTTTAAATTTTCACCGTCCATGATGGCAGCATCCATTTCATTTTTTCCGTTGTTGGTGAAAACTGCACCTTTGCCGGCATTGAAAAGAGGATTGTCTTCCAGTGTCCGGATGGCTGCTTCAACAGCATCCATTGAAGATCCGCCGTTTTTTAAAATGTGTTCTCCGGAAAGAATGGCCAGTTCAAGACCCTTTTTATAAAGGGTCTCTTTCTCAGGCGTCATAGATGCACGTACGATGGTACCTGCTCCTCCATGAATGGCAATAGCATACTTGTTCATTTGAATTCTTTTTTGGCGACCTGCTACAACTTTTCAAAATCACCGTCTTTGAAATCATTGCCCATTTTTATTATCGGCTTATCTGTTGTGCCCATAATACTGATCGGAATCTTTAATCTGTTAAACGGAGGAACAGACATTTTAATTAAATATTCTATTTTGTCATCAAAGCTCTGCCAGCCTTCCACTTCTGTTAAATACTTGCTCACTTTAAATGTGAAAGGTTTAATGAATACTTTTCCTCCCTTGATTTCAGTTTCCATTACAATGTCAGTCAGGTCGGGGTCTTTGAACTCTTCTTTTTTGGAAACTTTTTTGACATGGTTCATTAATTTCATTCCTTTCATCGAAACACTGTCAATGATAATTTTTCCTCCACCTATAAGTGAAGAATAGATAGGTGTAAAGTCCGGATTCAAATCTCCTTTTAAATTATAATTGGTCGAGAAATTACCTTTAGCGGGAGCTGTTGCCTTATCGTCTATAAACATCTGATAAGCCTTATTAATATCTAACTTCTCAATTCCAATTGCTAAATCAAATGTGGGATGTTTAACATCCGTGGTATTGTAATCCCCGCTCAGGAGAAACTTAGAATCCATTGAATTAAAACCGGTTTCATCCAGGGTCAAAATGCCGTTCGCTATTTTTAAACCTCCGGTAAGGTTCACGATTTCCATTTTGCCGAAGTTGACCAGTTTAAAATCCGAGTGTACAATAAAATTCAGGTTTTTCGGAATGACGAGAACCTGCATCTGCCGGGCTTTAGCTTTAATTGCGGCGGAATCCGTCTGGGGTGCTTTACCTGAACCGTTTGCAGGGGAAGAGGCGGTGGAAGTGGAGGAGGCAACAACAAGGTTTGCCGGAGGAGCTGCTACAGATTGAGGAAACCATTGATTTAAATCTATCGTGTCGCAGGTCATCGTCAGATCACCATTAATCGGAGCATCGTGTTTCAGCAGCCAGGGAATGTAATTTCTGAGATGGCCTTTTAAAGTCACATTGCTTTTCCCGAATTCGGCCGTAAATCGTTTCAGTACTATTTTATCCGGTGTAAATTTAAAGAAGGCATCATCCAGATGAATTGGAAACCTTACCTCTGTACTTTTATAGGAAAGGTTTTTTATTTCCAGCGTGCCTTCTGTTTTTAACAGATCATATTGGAGGGCCTCCAGTTTTGAAAGACTACCTTCCGTTGTATAGTTAAAATCCAATGTTCCGCGAAGCGAGGTGTTTGGCAAAGGATAAACACGGGTAAGCTTACCCAGGTCAAGTAATCCTACCACTTTCAGTTTATAATCATAATCTTTCAGATTGGATATTATCCCGGTCATCGTAAAAGGCTCACTATCCAATAGGAATGTAATTTTATTCAGACTTATGCGCGTATCTGCAATCTGGCCTGTGCCGTTTGAAACTTCCGAGTCGAGGTGAATACTATCCAGCGCTATTGGAGATTCCTTAGATTTCAGATAGCCATTTTCCAACAAAAGAAAGGCGTCCACTTTCGGGAATAATTTAAGTGAATCGCTGTAATTTCCATCGATTTTTATCTCGGAACTCAATAGCCCTTTCAAAACCAGGTCCTTTACCGGGTATATGTTTTCGAGCTCTGCCAGATCTGTTTTTAATTTAATATCCGCTTTTACATATAGCCCACTTTGCCGGTTAATAAAAACACTGCCATGAATGGGCTTTTTATCAATCTCGAGGTGAAAAGTTTTTAAATTAAAGGTTCCGTGACCCGCTATTCCATCCGGGTTGTCAGCAATTAACTGAAAATTGATATTTTCAATCGCTTTTGGTAAGTGCGAATACTTAAACGAGGCATCCTCCACTTTCAGGTCAATGTGGAAGGTCGGTACTTTATGTGCCCTTGCATCATAGATTCCTTTTACAAATCCGGCACAGGCAAATTCGCCTTTGGTTGTAATGCCGGCCATGTCTTTCTGATAAATGCCCGGTAACAAAGAGAGCAGGTTTTTAAAGGACGTTTCCTTTACTTCAAACGTTATGTCTGTTTGGTATCCTGTTTCCAACAGCTTAAAGTAGCCGTTAAACCCTAATTTAAAAGTGCCCAGCTGGAAGCTATGGTCTTTAAATGTAAATTTCTTATCCTTAAAATTCATTTCCAGAATCAGGTCTGCATCAAACGCTTTTTTGTTTAAATATTTAACTCCACCGTAAATCAATGTCAATTCGGAAACCTGAGTTGTAATATTCAAGTCCGAAATCTCCTGCTTAAAATCTCCTTTGCCATTGTGATTTAATCCCCCCACTTCCAAATAGGTCTTTTGAAGCTTATCGTCATATATAATGCGGCCATTATGGATGGACCATTTGTCTATGCCAATCTGAACATTACTCTTTTTGGATGCAGAAGTATCCGGCTTTACTATGTTGTAATTTGCTTTCCCATTGGCAAGGATGCGGGCATAAATAAATGGTTCATCGAGACGTATGGAGTGTATGTCCAGGTTATTCCCTTTGATCAGTTTATATACATTAAAGGAAACGCCAATTTCTTTGGCTGAAATCAGGGTGTCTCCTTCAAAGTCATCTACTCCGGTAACGCAGGCATCACGCAGGGTAACTGTAAAACGAGGAAAATTTTTAAAGGTGGAAAAACCTATATCACTGAAATTTACTTGGGCATTAATGTTCTGATCGATCGTCTCAAGTACCTTGACTTTTATTTTATTTTTAAACAGCAGCGGAACTGAGATAAGCAATAAGCATATTGCCAGAATGGTGAAGAGCAGAATTTTGACAATTCTTTTTAAAATTTTCATTAAGACTTTTTACTATGAGCGACTACATTGTCACTCTCTTAATTTTTTTACCTGCCAGAAAACTTGCCCAGGGTTTCCAATAATGCTGGTTCCATCCCTTCTTTATACCTTCGGCATGGTTTGCCGGCACATTTGAATGAGTCATATGCAGGACAGCATTCTTTCCTTGTTTTTCGAACTGCAAAGAAAAAACAGAATCCAATTCGTCTTTGGTCCAGTTTTGGCCTCTCCAGGATTGTACAATCATTTTGCCGGGAGTCAATCTGAAATTTTTTCCGGAAATGTATTTTCCATGAGCAGTGAATGCAGAACCTTCTTTTTTGGAAATTGTGGCCGGTGCTCCCGTAACCAATGTGTGTTTCCTGGCATCCATATATAATTCATAGAGCTGTTCAGGCGTTGTGTTTTTGAATACAACTTTTTGAGTGATTGTCTTTACCATTTGTATTTAGTTTTAGGATGTTGAGTAATGGTGTTAAATAATAATGTCAGGGGTTAAATATAGCTAAAATCGAATTATACTTGCTTTTTATTCAAACCTTACTTACGTTTACACAGCGGCAAAATCAGCAGTTAACACGCAATAAAAAACTGAAACATGGGACTATTTGACAAATTGAAACATGAACTCATTGACATCATCGACTGGCCTGACAGTTCAGGGGATGTACTCGTCTGGAAATTTCCCCGCTACGAGAATGAAATAAAAATGAACGCAAAGCTCACTGTACGTGAGTCTCAGCAGGCTGTGTTCCTGAATGAAGGCGTAATCGCCGACGTTTACAAGCCGGGAATGTTCACGCTGCAAACCCAAAACATGCCGGTACTTGCCACGCTTAAAGGATGGAAGTATGGTTTTGAAAGCCCCTTCAAGGCGGATGTATTTTTTGTCAATACCCGCCAATTTGTTGACCAGCATTGGGGCACCAAGAATCCCATTACCCTCAGTGACGACCGCTTCGGAATGATAGAACTCAGGGCATTCGGGTCTTTTTCGTATCGTGTTGTGGAAGGTGGAAAATTTCTCAAGGAAGTGGCCGGTGTTGCCGGATCTTATACCACAGAGGACATAAACGGTCAGCTCAGAAGCCTGATCATGACCAAATTTTCGAATGCGGTAGGAAACGGCAATTTCCCGATTGAGAAATTCGCTGCCAATCTCGAGAGTCTGTCACAGCAGGTACAGGAAAAACTCAATACCGATTTTGATGTTTACGGACTGCAGATTACCCGATTTCTGATCGAGAATGTTTCCATGCCTGAAGAACTCAAAAAAGAAATATTCGAGTATTCCCGCTTAAATAAAGTGGATATGCAAAAGCTTGCTCAGCTCAAAACCGCTCAAAGTATTGAAACAGCCGCTTCCAACCCAGGACTCGGAGGAGCAGGTATCGGGCTCGGTGTAGGATTGGGAATGGGAAATATGTTTGCCAATACGTTTAACAATGCTCAGCAAGCTCAGCAGTCGCAGCAAACCAACAATATGCCGCCGCCTCCGCCGCCGCCTCCTCAGGCTTTCCAATTTTTTGTAGCGGTAAACGGGCAGCAGACAGGACCTTTTTCAGTTGAACAGGCAAGGCAAATGGTACAGTCGGGCTCATTAACGGGCGAAACCCTGGTCTGGAAAGCAGGAATGCCGGGATGGGCGAAGGCGACGACATTGGCTGAACTTACCTCCATATTCGGATCTGTTCCGCCACCACCGCCTGTTGGATAAAAATTGGCAGGCACACAAATAAACTTTAAGATATGAAATCAATTTCCCGTGTTTTGCACAGAGTTTTTGTATTAGCTGTATTCGTACTTTATTCTAATGCTGAACTGTGGGCCCGCGCGGGTGGAGGCGGTGGCCGCGCTTCACACGATTCCGGAGGCGGCGGTGGTGGTGGGGGCTTGAGTTTTCTGATTTACCTTTTATTATCCCATCCGCTTATTGCGTTAATTGTCATTATTGCTGTTGCTGCTTACTTCTTTTATAAAAAGAAGAATCCTGCCGATTTGTTCAATTCCGGGGGGAGCGACGAAGATCGCCGGCTAGCTAACTTAACCTCTGGCCCCTTCCCTGAAGGCCTGGATGTTCAGAAAGTACAGACCTCTTTTATGGGTATTCAGGATGCCTGGCAGAAAAAGGACCTCAAGGAAGTGCGCCGCTGGATATCTGACGGAGTTTACCAGCGCTATACTGCCCAGTTCAGAATGATGAATAAACTTTCCCAGATTAACAAACTGAGCAACATCAAAGTCTCCGACATTCGGCTGGCAAGGACTACTGCAGACGGCAACTACCAGAGCGCGGATGTCGCTGTGAGTTTCTCTATGGACGATTCTTTTGTAAGCGATAAATACCCCCAGTTCAATGAAAACTTTAGCGGAGACTCGGATACCGAATACTGGACCTTTATTAAACGCAACGATGCCAGGAAGAACCAGGACCTTTACAGCACTGATAACTGCCCGAACTGCGGTGCCCCGTTCGATACCAAAATGGGTGAGATTAGCCGTTGTGCGGGCTGCGGCACGCTGACCAATAACGCTTCCTATGATTGGGTGCTTAGCGAAATTACGCAGATGGACGATTATCGAGGGGATGATCTGATGACCCAAAATGCCCAGCTTCGCGAATTGACTAAAAACGACAGCCTGTTTGCCGTTCAGCGTATGCAGGACATTGCTTCCAACGTATTTATGCAGATCATGGAAGTATTCACCGGGGCAAATCAGAATAAACTCTCCCGCTTCGCGGATAAGAATACGTCCGAAAAGATTTTGCAAATCAAGGCGAAGAGCGAAGGTTTCATCTTTGACCGGCTCTACCTGAACGAGGCTACACTAGTCAGTTTCAATACAGATCCGGAAAAACTTAACCTGGTTTTCAGCCTCTTGGCTACCTACCAGCGTGTTAAAGTTAGTGATCAAAAACTGAGTTTGCTGGATACCGAAATGACAACTCACCCCTATAACATGGTCTTGTCCAAAAATCTTAAATCACTAAGCACGCCTGAAAAGGAAACCGTATACAGCTACGAATGCCCGTCCTGCGGAGCCCCGTATAATGATACAACAAACGACTCATGTAACTATTGCCAGGCACCTGTTATTGACCTTAATAAAAACTGGGTACTGACTGATTTTCAAATGGGCTAATCATCACGCTCAGTGCGGGAAGTTAATCTGGTAAATGGCCGGCCATAGTTTGCCGGTAACGTAGATTTTGTCTGTTAATGAATCATAGGCAATCCCGTTCATTTCCATTGAATTTGAATACTTCTTTTTGGCTTCATAATACAGGGAGGACAAATCAAGCAGGCCGACAATTTTTCCTGAAACCGGGTCTATTTTAACCAGGTAGTTTTTGGTCCAGATGTTTGCGTAAAGATACCCTCTGATGTATTCGAGCTCATTCAGATTGTCTTCCGCATATCCATTATTGCTTACACTGAGGGTTTTTACAACCTTTAAATCAAGCGGGTCAAAATAAGTAAGTTTATCTGTACCATCGCTCATTATCAGGGATGTTCCATCAGTGGTTAACCCCCAACCTTCTTTGTTGAGATAGCTGAACTGGCCTGTTTTTTTAAATGTGTTCGCATCGTAGATAAAACCAATCTGGTTTTTATAGGTGAGCTGATAAACCTTGTTTTTTAAAAAGACGATTCCTTCCCCAAAATATAGTTTCCGGTCCAATTCTGCTTTTGTTTCAATTCTTCCGGTTTTTAAGTTCACAATCCCAAAGAGGGACCGGGTCTGATCGAGTCCATCGGATGCTCCGGTACTTTCAAATAATTGACCGTTGTGAACCAGAAAACCTTCTGTAAATGAATTGGTGTCATGTGGCAGCGTTTTTACAAGAGCGAAATTTAAGGAAGGAACAGAATTAGCTGATTTTGATTGGTTTGCTTCAGGAGTGGCTCCTGTTCCAGAAATGGGTTCCAATCCCCCGGATGGGGCGATAGATTCATTTGAGCATCCGCTCAATGCTAAAACTATAAAGAGCGTACTAATTATTCTGTTCATTTTCTCTGCTTGCGAAACTATGAATTATAATTTTCCTAGTGGATAAAATCGCTAAATTTATGCCGCAGAAGGGGGAGAATATGAAAGCAAAATTGTTATTCTTAGCGGTTAGCACAATAGTAACTGTTTCTTTTTCTCAAAATACGGAGGTTATTTGGGATAAAATGGCAGATTTCCAAGGGGGGAAACTGGAGAGTGCGACATCATTTTCAATAGGCCAGGAAGGATATGTAAGTGGAGGAACCAGCGATGGCATTCATCATACGCCCGCCTGCTGGCAATATAATTACAAAACAAATAATTGGAAAAAGCTGGCTGATTTTCCCGGAGACCCCCTCATGTCAGCAGTTGCTTTTACGATTAGAGGTAAAGCTTATCTGGGTACTGGTCTGACAGGGACAGGGGATGCTAAATATGAGTCAGCTGACTTTTGGGAATACAACCCAGCTACGGATTTATGGTCAAAAAAGGCCCCCTTTCCGGGTGAAGCCAGATATGGTGCAATTGGTTTCTCTATTGGAGATAAAGGATACATTGCTTTAGGCGCTAAAAGGTCCGGATTTAAGACGAATTACTTTACTGATTTATGGGAGTACAGTCCGGAAAAAAATTCCTGGACCAAAAAAGCTGATTTCCCGGATAAGGGAAAAACAGAGGCTTCTGTTTTTGTTATTGATAACAGCGCTTACCTCTTGCTTGGAATTGAATCTTCCATGGGCGTTACACCCAGCCTGACAAATATGTGGGAATACGATTCCAGGAAAAATAAATGGACAAAAAAGGCTGATTTCGGGGGTCAGCCCCGGTTAGGGGCAAATGCATTCGCATTAAATAATCTGGGTTATGTATTTGGAGGCTTTAATGGGTTGGTTACCCGTTATAAGGATTTCTGGGAGTATAATCCTGTCTCCGATAAATGGAATAAGAAACAGGATGCAACCTGCAACGGACGAAATAATGCCATTTGTTTCATTATTGAAAATTCGGTCTATGTTGGGGCTGGCCATAATAATAGGCTGTTTGGGAACAGCAAAAGCGATCTCTGGAGAATTACGATAAGGGAAAAGGATACTAAAACAAGGGTAGATTATAATGCCAGGCTGCTCTTTCAGAATAAGAATCAAAATATGCCATTGTCTCAGCAAGGGGTGACATTAATGGGGGAAGAGAAAGTTATTCAGACGGCGACCACAAATGATAAAGGAGAATTCTCGTTTGGAAAACTGGATGTGGATGGAAAGTATATGTTACGGCTGGATAAGAATGATAAATTACCTGCTAATGCAGTTGTTGCGGTTGCGAAACCCAACGGGGAAATCACCCAAAAAATAGAAAAAAATAAAAATAATCAGTTTGAATACGAGTTGTCAAAATTGAATTTAATTGAAGAAGTGGATGAGCCCTTTATTAATCTGGAGGATTTCATGCGTGGCCCTGATAAGGAAATCATCATCACAACCAAGCTGTATCACCCTTCTGGTTCATCCGAATTATTACCTGAAGGTATCTCCATGATTGACAAAATAATCAAGGCACTTAATAAATACCCTCATCTGGTACTTGAAATTTCCTCACATACTGACTCCAACGGAGACGATGCCTCCAATATGCAATTATCTGAGAAACGCGCGCAAACAGTATTGAACTACATTGCGACCAACAGCCGGAATATTGTTGCCGATGGGGTAGATCCCAAAAGGGTTAGCGGCAAGGGTTTCGGAGAGACTAAAATCCTCAACAGATGCAAGAATGGTGTTACCTGCAGTGATGAAGAACACCGGGAGAACAGAAGGACGGAGTTTAAATTTATTAAACGGAATTGAGCTTTAAACGTTACTGATTGATGAGGAAATTTCTTAATTTTTTTTCTTTCCTTACTATTCTGCTTTTCTGCACCAATGGTTCAGCACAAAATTCCCATTCCTTCTGCGATTCGGTTATAAAATCAATGACCAAGTATTTAAATCAGGGGAGAACGGATTCTGCTGCAAGAATTGCTGATATACATATGAACCAGCCGGATTTCAGCGGGGATACCAAGTTCTGGTACTACCGTGGAATTGCTTACAAGGAACTGTTTAAAAAACATGAAAGAGGCGTAGCAAAATCAGGGTACAGGGAAAAGGCCGCCCAGTCTTATCAGAACGCACTGGAGTTAAACGGGGATTCAGCATTGTTAAAAGACATTAAAAAGGACATCAAATACCTCGCTGCTACTTATCACAATGATGCTGTCCGTTTTCTTAAAGAAGATAAAGAAAGTATCGCTCAAAGTATTTATCTGGACGATAAATATTTAGGATTAATGAGTCAGATAGACGAAAACTTTAATGAAAAAGAAAGCGAAATTGATTTTTTGAAATCGCTGGGACTTATTTATTCAAAAATGTTCGATAAAGAAGGGGACAGTCATGATCTGGAGTATTACGACCTGGCTAAAAGCTGCTATCAAAAAGTGTTGACGCTTGACTCCACCCAAAAATCTGTACGGTATAATTTAGTGGTCCTGGAAACCAATCTGAAGACAAAAAGCGAAAACCTTTTGATCGAAGAATCGGGCAAAAAGGATCAGACCATACTTTCTCTTAACGCAGTTAAGCAATTAGCAGAAGCCCGGCTTATGGAAAGTCAGTTGCAGGAAGATGCGAAAAGGAAGGAGTTAATCGTATTGAAAAATGAGGAAATGCTGAATAAATTAATCGGCAGGGCAGGGCAGGAAAGGAAAGATGCGGTTGCAGCGGCAGAGAGCAGAAAGAAAAATATAATAATTTATTCCGTGGGCGGCGGACTTTTACTGGTGATTGTCTTTGCAGGCTTCATCTTCCGTTCCCTTCGTGTTGCGCGTAAACAGAAGAACATTATCGAAATACAGAAAAATGAGGTTTCCAGGCAAAAGGATATAGCGGACAGTCAGCGCGTCATTGCAGAGGAACTGCGGGAGGTTGCTGAAAAGCAAAAATACATTGCGGAAGAAAAGCAGAAAAACATTACCGACAGTATTCGGTATGCCAAACGGATTCAGGACGCGCTTCTCAAAGAGGAGGCACATATCAGCACCCATCTTCCTGAACATCTGGTGCTGTTTATGCCTAAAGATATTGTAAGCGGGGATTTTTACTGGGGATCGGAGAAACATGAATTCTGGTACGTCGCAGTGGTTGATTGCACAGGGCATGGTGTCCCCGGTGCGGTTTTGAGCATGTTGGGGATTTCATTTTTGAATGACATTGTCGCAACGGAACAATTACTCCCGCCAGCAGAAGTCCTCAACCGGTTAAGAGATAAAGTTGTGAGAGAGCTTGGTCAGACCGGCAATACCGGAGGAAACAAGGACGGGATGGACATCTCGCTGGTCCGGCTTAACCTCAAAACAAACGAATTGCAATGGGCAGGAGCAAATAGTTCGCTTACACTGATACGAAATGAACAGTTGGAGGAAGTAAAGGCAGACAAGCAGCCAATTGGTTATTATCCTGAAAGCAGGCCCTTTACCAACCATCAGATACAATTGCAAAAAGGGGATATACTTTATATCTATTCAGATGGTTACGCCGATCAATACGGAGGTCCTAAAGGCAAAAAGCTGATGCGGAAAAATTTTAAAGCAGAATTGTTGAAAATCCGGCATCAACCGATGACAGCGCAAAAAGCTTACCTAAATCAATTTTACGATACCTGGAAAGGGAATACTGAACAGGTGGATGACGTTTGTGTTATCGGAGTAAGGGTTTAGCTACCAATGCGTCATCGGCAGATTTGGTAATTTAAAAATCGAATCATTTACCCTCCCTTTTTCTATTTTAGTTGCAGTATAAGTAATACTGTATGTTTTTGTTTCTAAGACATATTTCAACCATTGTGCTTTGCTGAATTCATAGTACATATTGACGAACCCAAATTTTCGATTCTGGTAATCTGTCGGGTTTATAAATAAAGAAGCATCATAATAGTAGGTGCTCTTGTAATGATACTTTTTTGAAAATTCGGATTCCATTATTAATATTTTACAAGGTCTTTGATTAACCATTACTGTGGAATCTATTCTTTTATAATTCAGAAACTTCTCGCTGAATGTATCACAGGATAATACAAATAAGCTGTCGTGATTTTTCCGCTTTGAATACTCTTTGTTGGAACTTTTCAAATAGTATACTTTACTTACATCATTACCATTGTATTGCCTCACGTTATCCCCATTTTTAATATAGAGTGTCATTTCGGTTCCAAACATATCTGCTAATTTTTTCTGTGAGGCGGCATCCGTTTTAACTGAATTCGTTTTTATGGAGTAGGTTATTTTTCCAATAAATTCCTTTTCCTTTTTGATGAATGAGGTATACAGTAAAAATAGCAAGACAGAAATCAGGAATATGAATGAAGCTTTACGTGTCATCTTGTTTGTTTTTTAATTTGTAAAATTTTCTATAAATACCTCCACGATCACATGTGTATCATGAATTCAGAGCGAATGCCACGGCTGCTCGGGAATGAATCCGTGTTGTGTCAAACACCGGAATAGTACATTCTTCCTGTTTAATAAGTAAAACAATTTCCGTACAACCGAATACGACCCCCTGCGCACCATTTTTAGAGAGTTTTTCAATAATTTCGAGGTATCTTTTCCTTGTCTCAGCTTTGAAAATTCCTTTGGTTAATTCTTCTATAATCGAGTTATGTATGAATTGCCTGTCAGCACTGTCAGGAATTACCGGATGAATTCCATGATTGGAAAGCCGGTCTTTGAAAAAGGAATGTTCCATGGTAAACTTTGTGCCCAGCAGTGCAACTTTGCTGAACTGTTGTTTTGAAATTTCTTTGGCCGTTTCTTCGGCAATATGAAGCAGTGGTATGTTTATCTTCTCCTGAATTCCATTTGCAACGATATGAGGTGTGTTGGTACACATGACAATGCACTCTGCTCCTGCTTTTTCAAGCGTTTGAGCAATCTCAATAAGCATTTTTTCCAGGCCTGGCCAATCTTCGGTTTCCTGTATAATTTTAAAATCGTTGAAGTTTACTGAGTATAACAGGAGTCTTGCAGCGTTTGAGCCCCCCAGCTGTTCATTGACGAGTTGGTTAATCGTTCTGTAATAGACTTCTGTGGAGAACCAGCTTATTCCACCAATGAGTCCTAAGGTTTTCATGTCGGGAGTTTCTATTTTGTTATTCTGTAAACGATAGTAATCAGCACACCCGAATTTGCCAAACCGCTTAGCCCATACGTATTTGTTATTTTATCAGAACTCGGCGGACTGCTTATTCCGGAAGTTGACGTACTCGAGGTTTCTGCATACGTATAATTGATATTTGGAGCTATTTCAGCATACAAATGAAAGGAGGAATTTAGTTTATACCTGGCACCAATCAGGAATCCAATAAATGGAGCGTAGCTGGATGTAATGGCTTCGGTAGTATAGGGCGCATAATTAGCATTGTAATTATTGATATTCTGCTGACTGGGGACAAACGCATAGTCCGTTTCTGTTTTTGCATCCACGTAAGATAAATTAATGCCTATTACTGCGCCATACATAAGCCCAAATCGCTCATTTATTGCTTTTATTTTTGCCAAACTAAAGTTTAAACCTCCGCTCAGATTAATAGGGGTATTGACGGATGGACTGTAGGTATAAAAATTGCCTGAATTTTGGGAGCTTGTTACTTCGTCCGTATTGGTTGCGCTGGTTGTTGCTCCCAGGGAAATAGCTGATAATCTGTACACCAGTTGGTCAGTGCCCCACTGATAGCGTAAACTGAAACTGGTTGAACTGCTAAAGCCGATACCGATTTCACGAACGGACTCCGGAATTTCCTGAGCCTTAATAGCGGATAGTGAGAATATTGATACTGCCAGAGGAAATGTTGTCCGGATTAGTTTGAATTTCATACTAAAAAATTTAATTAAGAGCTATGCAGGCACTTATTAGTGCATATTAAGAAGGATAAGGGCTACCAATACCAATGAAACCAGGTGATATCCTGTATTGATAAAAAAGAACTTCCAGGATTTCATTTCCCAGGCAACTGTACCAAGATCAGTGGGAAGGAAAAAGCCAAGCCATGTAAATATGGCTGCCATAAAAGCGTTGCCTGTAGGCGACATGGGTGATGGAGCCTGTCCCCATGAGGTAGGGTCCCATGCAGCAATGTTATGGGCAAACACATATGCCATGAAAAAATTTCCAATAACCATAAATACCATTCCTTTGATCATGGCAGAAGCGGGTGGTTTTTTGGTCATATCAAACTTCATCTCTTTACCCCATGCTTTACCAAAAAGAGGGGTATACCAGATGAATCCTAAAATGAAATTTGCAATAACTGCAATAAGTACTGCAAGAAAATTAATGTGAATGTTTGGCATAGTGATTTGGTTTTAGGTTAGAAGTCCGTTCAGAAGAGGCTAAATTATGACAATTTTGAATTATTGCAACGTTCGGTAGCCTATATTTTAATTCCTACCACAAGGACATCATCTACTTGTTCAAATTCCATTTTCCAATCATTGAATGTGTTTTCAAGTTCTTCTTTCTGCTCAGCCATAGTGGAAAATACGGAGAAAGAGCCCCCACTTGACCGGGTGAAATAGCCCCCACTTGTCTGGGGCAAAGAGCCCCCACCATTCCGGGGCAAAGAGCCCCCACCTTTTTTAGTTTGATCATACTGTTTTTGCACAGCGATTTATGAGTTTTTGAAGTCGTAAATTCTACGCTTCTCTAAACTTAGAAAATCATGGCGAATAAAGCAACCAGTATGAGCAAAGTAAGACAAATCATCAAGTACTATATCCAGGGACTGGG
The DNA here is from genome assembly GCA_013286805.1 of Bacteroidota bacterium. GTDB lineage: Bacteria > Bacteroidota > Bacteroidia > JABDFU01 > JABDFU01 > JABDFU01. Next base: position 36,923 of record JABDEY010000011.1, read on the forward strand.
TAAGAAAAAGATTGCAGGCCGTCTTGGCATGTCCAAGCATACTGTAAAGCTTTATGTTGAACAATACATGAAGTTGAAAGTACCTTGGAATGAGCTTTCCAAGGTAACAGACTTTGAGTTGAACAAACTCTTTCATCCAGTTCATGAATTGCCTTTAACCGGTAAGGTTAAGCAGGCATACGACTTCTATCCGATAATGGAAAAGCAACTCAGAAGGCGTGGAATGACCATTGCTATGCAGTATGATGTGTTCAAGGCCACTAATCCAGACTGTTACGGGAAAACGAACTTTTACTTTTATTACTGCAAATGGAAGAAGAAAGTAAGCCCTTCCATGCACATAGAGCACAAGGTAGGGGACAAACTCTACGTCGATTTTGCAGGAGAAACACTACCCTACGTTGATGTAGACACCGGTGAGATAAAAGACGCTCAGGTCTTTGTGGCAATCCTTGGCTGGAGCCAGTATACTTACGTGGAAGCTATGAAGAATCAAACCATTGAGGAGTTTATAACAGCCTGTGAAAATGCCCTTCATTATTTTCAGGGCGTTCCTCTTGCCATTGTTCCAGACAATCTTAAGTCAGCAGTTTTTAAGGCAAACAAGTATGAGCCTATCCTAAATGAAAATTTTAAGGCCTTTGCTGACCATTATGGGATTGCTCCTATACCGGCCCGGCCGTACAAACCGAAGGACAAGGCCCTTGTAGAGGGGATGGTAAAAATATCTTACCAGCGGATCAATGTCCGCATTCCTGAAAACGAGATACTGCCTTTAACGGCCTTGAATGAGGTCATCCGGAAAAACCTTGGAACCAGTAATGATACTACGCTTACAGGCAGGGAGTGTTCCAGAACAGATCAATGGATAATGGAACTGCCTTCGCTTCAGGCTCTACCTCAGACCCGGTACGAAATGCGAACGATCAAGCAGGTAACGGCAATGAAGAACGGGTATATCTATTTAACCCAGGATCAGCATTACTACAGCATTCCTTATGAACTTATCGGCAAGCACCTCAAGGTACAATACTCCAGATCAACAGTAGAGATTTACGATAAATATGAACTCATTGCCAGCCACAAAAGAATACGCAGTCCCCATAACTATTCTGTTAATGAAGCTCATAGGGCTCCAGAACATCGCCATTATATGGAATGGAGTCCAACATTCTTTTTGGAAAAGGCAAAAGCTATTGATCCGGCAGTTGAATATTACATCGGTCAGATTCTGGCAAAGAAGCAACACACGGACCAGACTTACAAATCCTGTCAGGGTGTATTATCGCTTGCAAAGCGTGTAGGCAATGTCAGACTCATCAAAGCTTGCAAACGTGCTCATGCCATCGGCTATTACAATTACAAGACCATAGATGACATCCTGATCAGAAACCTGGACAGCTACGAAGACGAACCAGAAACACCACCAATGCCAACCCATGATAATATCAGGGGAGGAAATTATTACAAGTAATCAATTAATAACCAATCACTAAAACCAAAAAAATGAAAGAAATCCTGATCAAAATGAAAAAGATGAGACTCGCTGGAATGGCCAGAGCCATGAGTCTAACAATGGAATCCGGCAAGAACGAACAGTACACTCCGGATGAACTGGTCACTCACCTGGTTGACTGTGAATGGGATGATCGCTATAATCGAAAGCTTGACCGAACGGTTAATGCTGCCAAGTTCCGCTACAAGGCCAGCATTGAGCAAATATCCTTCGAGGATAACAGAGTGGATAAAAACCAGATCCTTAGAT
>JABDEY010000011.1:38697-39831 GCA_013286805.1 Bacteroidota bacterium
TTTCAATTGCATCCCATGCCAATCCATTTAGTTGGCCGATTGTGAATTTATTAAGAACAAAGAGGCTATTATCATTACTGGCAGTACTGGTATTGGCAAAAGCACCCTTGCCTCTGCACTTGGCCACCAGGCTTGCTCCCTGGGCTATCGCGTATTATATACGCACAGCACCAAACTCTTTGCAAAAATGAAAATTGCAAAGACTGATGGCACTTATCTGAAAGAACTTGCTAAAATAGAAAGGCAGGATCTGCTTTTGATTGATGACTTTGGAATCCAAACACTTGACGCTGCAAGCAGATCAGCATTAATGGAAATCATGGAAGATCGTCATGGAAAATCATCTACAATTATTACTTCTCAGGTTCCTGTAAGTAGTTGGCATGAAATAATCGGAGAACAAACAATTGCAGATGCTATACTGGACAGAATTGTTCACAATGCTCACCGAATTGAAATGAAAGGGGAGTCGTTACGAAAGAAAAAACAACCGAAAAGTGAAGAAGAAATTATTTTAGAAAATTTAAAAAACTAACTTAGCCAAACCATGCAAAAACAGAATCAGATCAGATTAAAAAAGGCAGTTCAAAATGAGGGGGCTCTATAGTGCGGAAAGTAGGGGGCTCTTTATCCGGAATATCCACAAGAAACCCGTGAATTGAAAAAGAGCAATCCTGGATTTTATTACCTGGCTGTTAATCTTCTCGAAACTTCAAAACAGATGAGTCATGTATCTATTCCTCAAAATATTCCAGTAGTTGATTTGGTAGATGAAATATCGCTCTTTGATGATAAAGAAAAGGCAGAATATTGGAAAGAATGCCATAAGCAATTTGTTCATACACATCCAAAGAGCATTGGAATTACTGCTTATGGATGTGGTCATTATATTATGGTTGAGAATCCAGGTTTAGTAATAGCCACAATTGCAAAATCCTACGCTGAAACAGTAGATGAAACTCAAAAGGTCGGCATATATAAACGTGCCTTGAATTATTCAATTCTTTCATCCAGTAAGTTGGTAAAGAGCAATCACTCTGAAAATAATCTAAATTCTTGGGGCTATGATTTATTAGGCCAGGGAAATACTGTGAGTGCCTTAGAAATATTTAGATTCAATGTTGCCTTAAATCC
>JABDEY010000012.1 GCA_013286805.1 Bacteroidota bacterium
TGAACGCGACATCGCTTCGAATGGTAAAATAGCCATTGAGAAATTGGAGCATAAATCATATGATATTATTTTGATGGATTTGCAGATGCCGGAGATGAATGGTTTTGAGGCGACAGAATACATACGCAATAAAATGAATTCTGCAATCCCTATCATTGCCCTGACTGCTGATGTAACGACAGTTGATTTAGCCAAGTGCAAGACAGTCGGCATGAATGATTACATCGCAAAGCCGGTGGACGAAAGATTATTATACAGCAAAATAATGGGACTTGTAAAAAATGCCAGAACTGCCCGACCCAGTGTTGGGAAAACAGAAGTAAATGGTCAGACTAAAAAAGCTAAATGTATAGATCTTAATTATTTAAATAACCGGACAAAATCTGATCCGAAACTGATGATGGAAATGATTTCACTTTACCTGGAACAAACCCCGCCTTTGGTGAGCGCCATGAAACAGGGATTGAAGGATAAGGATTGGAATACATTGCAGGCAGCTGTACATAAAATTATTCCCTCATTTTCAATTATGGGTATCAGCAGCGATTTTGAAAACATGGCAAAAAGAGTTCATGAGTATGCTAACACCCAATTGCAAACAGAAGGAATACCCGATCTTGTTTTACAATTAGAGAGTATTTGTGCTCAGGCTTGCACGGAACTGGAAGAAGAGTTTAACACTATAAAAAACACGAATTCATGAACAAGGATAAAATAAAACTTTTTCTGGTAGACGATGATGCATTGTTTTTGAAATCCCTGGGGATTGAATTTTTGGAACATGCTGATTTCGAAATTGAATCATTCGCAACAGGTGAACTTTGCCTGAAAAATCTGACGCACAATCCGGATATAATTATTTTGGATTATCATTTAGACGGTATTGATAAAAATGCGATGAATGGTTTAGAGGTGTTGGATAAAATAAAAGCGTTCAATCCGGATATACCTGTAATCATGTTGTCTTCTCAGGATAAAATTGATGTAGCCATCAATTGCATGCACCACAAAGCTTTTGATTACGTGGTAAAAAGCGAAACTGCCTTCGTACGTCTCCAAAAAATCATCACCTCCATTTTTCTTTATAAGAAAATGGAAAAGGAGTTGAAGTGGTACATGGAGCGGATGTAACACCTGTGAATCCTGCAACATATTTCTGAAGTCCTGTAAATTAGTTGATCTTAAGGTGCTCATCTTTGAATATGAAAAATTCAAATGTAGCCCCTTGGGCTAAATTTCGCTCAGAAATGCTCAGTTCATTTCCATCTCCGTTCAGGGGGGAAAAAGATTCACTGGCAGAAGGTATAGACGAAGCCATTCGCGAACTGGATAAGCTCAAACCTGAAATGGAAGGAGGAGCCGCATTTTTAGGTACAAACCCTGCATTGACAATAGATTTTGACAATGTAAAAAAATCTGTCCTGGGCCCCAAAATGAAATCGTCTAAAGAAGTAATCAAAGATGTAATTAAATTATTTGAAGGACTTCCTAATTGGGGACATCCGCTGACGATGAATAATGTCAATCCTCAGGGAAATACTGCAGCTATTGTTGCAGCAATATTGTCGGAAGTTTTTGCCCCCAATATTCTGGAAGGAGAGTATGCCTGGAATATACATCAGGCAGAACTGGAGTCTGGGGGGATATTGGCAAATCTGGCAGGATGGGAAGCAGAGAACGCCGGATGTGTTTATACGTATGGAGGATCAGGATGCTGGACCTATCATTTAAAATATGCCCTCACCCGTGTTCTGCCGGATTCAAGATATAAAGGGATACGGACGGATGCAAAAGTGATCTGTTCACAACAAGCGCATTACACCATGTTAAACAGTACCGATTGGATGGGGCTTGGAATGGATAATATCATTCGTATAAAAACAGATGTAGACACCAATGCAATGGATATGCGTCACCTTGAAGAGGTTCTGAAAGATTGCCGGACTAAGAAAATTCCTGTGGCCTCGGTTGTTTGTACAATGGCTACTACAGATGCAAGTGCATTTGACCCTGTGGAAGAAGTCCGTGACTTAATAGAAAAATATCCCAACCCGCAGGGATATGGCAAAACACTGCTCTATTGCGATTCTGTTATCGGGTGGTCATGGATCGTATTTAAAAATTACAATTTTAAAACAAACCTGCTTGGATTTTCAGATGAAGTACTGCCTTATCTGGAGAAAAACTATAACGCAATAAAAGGCATCTTTTATGCAGACGCCTTTGGTGTGGACTTCCATAAAACAGGTTTTTCTCCCTACATCAGCAGTACATTCGTATATAAAAATGCAAAGGAATTTGAATCTCTGCTTTCACGTGGCGTCCCGGCCTATTTACAACCCCGGTCTCCATACAACCCTTTGAATTATACGCTGGAGGTTTCAAGAGCTGCCACCGGTTCAATGGCAGGATGGGCCACACTTAAATTCTTCGGACATGAAGGTTTTCAATCTGTATTGGGCGGTATACTTGAAAATAAAGTGTACCTGCAAAAACAAATAGCCTGTTATCCTGAGCTCGTTTGTGTAAACCCCTCAGATTATGGATTGGTAACCCTTGTAAGAATTTACCCGGAGGGTTCAAATGCCCGTTTACAATTCCACAATGAATTGGGGGATCCGGCTTATCGAAGAAAGTTGATTGAACACAATAAATTGACTCAGGCTGTAGGCGACACGCTGTTTAACTGGTTCCGGTCTGGCAAAACGATAAACGGAAAATGTACCCCCTATCTTAGTTTCAGTACAGGTTTTCGGGCGGCGGAATATAACCGCGAGTTGAAAGATAAGGAGGCAGTTATCTACGCCATTAAAATATTTCCTTTAAATGTTTCCATAACACCTGAAGTGATGGATCATGTCCTTTTATGTGTTATTGCAGCCAGAGATGAGGTAAAAAAGAACGCTCTTCAGTGTGTATGATAAAATTTGTATAGGACTTTTAGTTTGTCTGGCAATTTGTATTGTCAGGATCAGGTATTTATTTACAATACTCAAGAGGCACAAAGGGGACTCTGCAAAAGCTGAACTGGAACGGACCAATTTCGAAAGTATTATTGAACAGGCAAACGATGCTATTTTGGTTATTGATATTGTGGATGGCCGTATTTATCAGGCCAATCCCAGTGCAGCTCAATTACTGGGTTATGACATACAGGAGCTGAAGCGCAAACTGCTTTCAGATTTACATCCCAAGGAGTACCTCAGTCATTGTTCAGTTATTGTCTCGGATGCCTGGGAAAAGGGGGGATTAATTTATTCGGACATTCCCTTTTTAACTTCCTCAGGAGAACTTATGCCTGTAGAGTGCAGCGCGAAGGTGGCGCCATTTGCTGGTCGCCCTGCAATTCTGATTTATGCAAGAGATATTCGTGAACGTCTGCGGTTGGAACATAGAATTCATTCTCAGAATGAAGAGATTGAACAAAAGAACAAGGACATTACCGATAGCATTAAATATGCCAGGCGTATTCAATTAGCTATTTTGCCTTATAAAGAAGATCTGAAAAAAAACTGCCCCCAGTCTTTTGTATTATTTGAACCTAAGGATATTGTCAGCGGGGATTTTTATTGGTTTACAAATTTTGGTGATTGGCTGTTTATTGCGGCAGCAGACTGTACTGGCCATGGTGTACCGGGAGCACTTATGAGCATGATAGGAAGTAATATACTCAACGAGATTATAAAGGATATCAGCATAAGGAAGCCCTCACTGATATTAGAAGCTTTGGATAAAAAAGTATTGGAGGCCTTAAAACGAAGCGGGGAGGAGGTGGTTCATGATGGTATGGACATAGCTTTTTGTGCAATAAATGTGAAGAATAAGGTACTGGAATATGCCGGAGCTAACCGCCCGGTTGTGATTATCCGCAACAGCGAAGTCATAGAATTGAAGCCGGATAAGCTTTCCATTGGTGGTTATAGCAAATCAGAAAAGACATTTACAGACACTGGTTTTCAATTGCAGGAGGGAGATTCTGTCTATCTGTTTACAGACGGATATGTAGATCAGTTTGGCGGTAGTTTTGGCAAAAAATTCAAATATAAAAACCTGCTTTCCTTGTTTCTGTCAGTACAGAACGAAGACATGAAAGAACAAAAGCACCTGATTAAGGATGCCATTGTGAGCTGGAAAGGGATCAACGAACAAGTAGATGATATATTGGTCATGGGTTTGAGAATTTAGTATAGGAATAATGTAAGTTATTAAAAAGGTTGTGTAACACACAATTACTCTGAATCATGCAACTTCGTGGTTATGATTGAAACTCAGCAAAAAGACAAAACTTCCGGTTCAGCTGCCCAAAAGCAGTCGTCCGAGTACGCTCGTAGCTTAATCGAAGCCAGCCTTGACCCATTGGTTACAATAAATACCGAAGGCAAGATTACTGATATGAATGAGGCAACGGTAAACATTATGGGGATTGAGCGGGCCAAACTGAATGGATCAGATTTCTTCGATTATTTTACGGAGCCCCAAAAGGCTCGTGAAGTTTATCAGGAAGTTTTTGCGAAAGGTTCTGTTGCCGACTCCCCGCTTACGCTTCGTCATAAAAATGGTAAGTTGACAGATGTTTTATTCAATGGATCGGTTTATAAAGATGACAGAGGAAATGTATTGGGAGTCGTTATTGTTGCAAGAGATGTAACCGCCCAGAAATTGCTGTCTAAATACTCTTTAAGTCTGATTGAAGCCAGTCTTGACCCATTGGTTACAATCAGTACTCAGGGTAAAATCACTGATATGAATCAGGCCACTGTGAACATTACAGGTATGACAAGGGAGGAATTGACAGGTACCGACTTCTTTGATTATTTTATTGAAACGCAAAAAGCGCGGGAAGTATATCAGGAGGTTTTTGCGAAAGGTTCGGTTGCTGACTCCCCGCTTACGCTTCGTCATAAAAATGGGAAGCTGACCTATGTGCTGTTTAATGGATCGGTTTATAAAGATGACAGAGGAAATGTATTGGGAGTTGTTATTGTGGCCAGAGATACAACTGCACAAAAGCAACTGGCGGAGAGGGAAATTGCCGGTCGTGAAAAAGAATTGATGAGAATAGAGGAACTGGAAAGGTTCAGGAAACTGACTGTGGGTCGGGAGTTAAAAATGATTGAGTTGAAAAAGGAGATTGAGGAGTTAAAAAGCAGAATTTAAATTAACTGATTCTAAAAAAATGCTGGCCACCTTAGAAAATCTGGATTTACAGAATACAGAGAAGGCTTTGCTGAATATTTTGGACAATTACTCAGAAGAAAAATACCATGCAGAGGACAGCCAGCGCGCTTTGTTGAATATCCTGGATGATTACAGTGGTGAAAAGGCCAATATGGAAAATACACACCGTGCTGTTTTAAATATTTTGGAGGACTATAGTGAAGCAAAAGGCAAAGCTGAAGAATCCAATAAACTAAAAGAAGCATTTCTCGCCAACATGAGCCATGAAATACGTACGCCGATGAATGCCATCATTGGTTTCTCGGATATATTGTCAAAGAGAAAATTAGGTGAACAGGAAAGAGGATTTGTGATGACCATTAAGTCCGCTGGGGAGAACCTGCTGACAATTATCAATGATATACTCGATATTTCCAAGATTGAGGCTGGAATGATGACTTTCGAAGAACATCCCTTTAGCGTAAAGGACATTTTTAAGTCCCTCAACGTTATGTTAATGGGAAGGGCAAAAGAAAAAAACCTCGAATTGGTATTCACTTGTAATCCGGATGTTCCGGATGTACTGATAGGAGACCATACACGCCTGACTCAGATTATCATCAACCTGACCGGAAACGCAATTAAATTCACGCAAAAGGGCAAAGTACAGGTGAATGTTAAAACGCTCAAAAATGAAAATGAAACGATTTTACTGGATTTTTCAATAAAAGACAGTGGAATCGGAATTCCACCAGACAAACTGGGACATATTTTTGAACGATTCAGGCAAGCCGAATCTCATACTACCAGAAAATATGGAGGCACAGGACTTGGCTTAAGTATTGCTAAACAGTTGGTTGAACTTCAGGGCGGAAAATTGTTTGTTAAAAGTGAGTTTAATAAAGGTTCTGTCTTTTCCTTTCACATTCCCTACAAGAAATCGACTTTGGTACATATGCCGGAATCAGCAATGTTAGTGGAGAAGAAATACAACATGCAGGATCTCGCAAAATTAAAAATATTGCTCATCGAGGATAATGGCCTGAATGTGAAGCTGATATTAAGCTTGTTTTCAGAGAATAATTTAAAAGTTCAGGTGGCCGAAAACGGAAGCGTCGGAATTGAAAAGTTGAAAGCAGGAGTTTTCGATATTATCCTGATGGACATGGAGATGCCCGTGATGAATGGATATGAGGCAACCATGATAATCAGGGAGGAATTGAAATTGGAAATTCCAATTATCGCAATGACGGCGCATGCCATGTCGGGTGAAAGGGAAAGGTGTTTAAGCCTTGGTATGAATGATTACATTTCAAAACCAATAAATGCGAATATGCTTTTCGAAAAAATAAATGATTTAATTTTTAATTCTTGAACCAATGGTATGTGACCTAAGCTATTTGACAGAAATGATGGACGGGAAAAAGCACCTGATAAAAGAAATTATGGATGAATTCCTGAAACAGATTCCCGGAGAGCTACAAAGTATAGATGAAGGTGTGGCAAAGGCAGATTTCGGGATCATAAAAAATTTTTCACATAAGATGCGGTCATCTGTTTCCATCATGGGCATTTCTTCATTGGTTCCTGTCCTGCAGGAGATGGAAGATTTAGGAAGCAGCGCATCCGAAATGGAAAGAATAGTAGTATTGAATCAGCAGCTCCACTCCATATGCGGAGAGGCAATGGCAGAAATAGAAAGGGAGCAGGTCAGCTATGAATAAAGTGACGCGTTTTTTCAGAGAAATGGGTATGGGTAAAAAAATCCTGTTTATAGTAGATGATAATGACCTGTATGCAAAGACTTTGAAGGAATTTCTGGAAATCCGTTTCCCAGGTGCAAAAACCACATTGTTTCCAACCGGAGAAGCCTGCCTGACTCAGTTAGTTCAGGGACCGGATGTGATCATTATGGATCACTTATTAAATACTAAATCTGCCAATGCCGCTACCGGCTTGTCAGTAATTAAAACGATTAAAGCAAGGCACACTGCGGCCCATATTATTTTACTAAGCGCTCAAAAGGACCTCAGTGTTTTTGTGGAAGCACTTTCGGATTATGGATGCGATTATTTGAAAAAGGATGAGCAGGCGTTTGGAAAGCTGGCAGAATTAATAAAAAGCAAAGGACAAATGCCTTTTAGGCCTGATCAACAGGTGTCTGATCAATACAACATAAAAAAGCAAATTTCAGGGAAGCATTTTTCAGATAAACATATACATACGAACGCTAATAATCAATAACCATGAACATCTTAACTGATCTTTTCAAACAAGAAGGCCAAAGTGAAAAGACTATTTTCATTGTGGAGGACAACGAGATTTATGCAAAATCACTGCAGTCATTTTTAAATATCCGTTTTCCGGATATACACCGGATAAAAATTTTTCCGGTTGGAGAGTTATGCCTGCTGGAACTTTATCAGAACCCTACTGTTGTCATTATGGATCACATGCTGAATACCAAATACAGTGATGCGGCTAATGGACTCTCAATAATTAAAAAAATTAAGGAGGCCAGTGATAATACCAATATCATTTTGTTAAGCGCTCAAAAGGAATTCGAGGTTATCTCCAAAGCAATTTCAAAATATGGATGTACCTACCTACAAAAAGATGAAGAGGCATTTGGTAAAGTGGAACAATTGGTTAGAAAATTCTTTCTACTGGAAACAAATACGGCAAAATGAAATCGAATCTCCTTTTAATTGTAACTGCGACTACTATCTTGCTTAGGCCAGCTTTGAATTTTGCTCAGTCCGGTCCGACAGCTCCGGTACTTGGTTCTGCCGCTTGCTATGCACTCTTTTCTGCGGACGGAACAGTTGCAAATACAGGCCTGACTTACGTAACAGGTGATGTTGGAACAAATGTCGGGACGACAGCGGGTTTTAATAACCTGTATGTAACCGGTAAAATTCACCCTGTTCCGGATGCTTCTACAGCACAGTGTGCTACTGACCTGGATACTGCTTATTATTACCTGAATAAATTACCTTATGATGTCGAATTGCCTGCTCCGGCTCAGTTTGGGCACAATACAATACTGACAGCAAAGACCTATTTGTTGAATGCAGCTACTACATTCACCGATACACTTTACCTCGATGCTCAGAATAATTCAAACGCTGTATTTGTTATTCAAATAAACGGAGCAATAACAACAAGTACTTATTCAAATGTCCAATTGATGAATCAGGCTCAGGCTAAGAATGTATATTGGAAAATTGACGGTGCAGTGAACATTAAGAACAATTCTGTTTTCAATGGAACCATAGTTAGCAAAGGTGCGATTAGCTTGGATTCAGGAGTGGTGATGAATGGGAGGGCGCTTACCCTTAGTGGTTCTTTAAGCACATATCAGATGACAGCCAGAATGCCACCAGGCTGTACAACGACAGGCATATACCCGACGGAAGCCACTCACAATGTTGGATCGGTTTTAATTTATCCGAATCCTTTCAATACGTCTATTACAGTCAGAATAGATGATGTGGTAAAAGATAATTACTTGGAATTTGAAATTTATAACATACTGGGAGCCGAAGTGATGAATACAACCCTTCACGGATCAACAACAATCCTTGAAACAGGTATGCTCCCCGCCGGAGTTTATATCTATCAGCTAATCGGCGATGATCATGTACTTCAAACAGGCAAATTAGTTTCCTACTAGGAATAATGTAAGTTATTACATAGATTCTGTAACACGAACCCTGACCCGAGTATGCACCTTTGATTTGTGATTAAAATCAATTTGTGCAATCAATTAACCTAAATAAATTAAAATGAAAACGAAACTACTTTTATTAATTACTACAGTTACTTTATCAGTTTGGCCAAAAGTGTTTTTTGGACAAGCCCCGGCCTTAGGTGATGCTGCCGGTTTTGTGCTCTTTTCTACAAATGGCGCTGTGAGTAACTCGGGCATTTCACAGCTAACCGGCAATGTCGGAACGAACATGGGTTCCAGTACCGCATTCGGAAACGTCAACGGAGGTATGCATGACCAGGATAGTGTGTGTGCTAAATGTGCGACGGATTTGCTATCGGCTTACAATAAATTGGCCGCCACAACGGCGACCTTCTTTATATCAACTTTGCTTGGGAACGGGGATACTCTGATTGCAGGGGTCTATTCAATCGGCGCGGCTGCAACATTAAATGGCAACCTTTACTTAAATGCCAGAGGGAATGCGAATGCGGTGTTTATTATAAGGGTTTTGGGCTCTTTATCTGTGAATGCATCTTCCAAAGTCAAATTAATTAATGGGGCAATCGCCTGCAACGTATTCTGGCAGATAGAGGGTTTGGCAAGTTTTGCCTCAGGAACTGCCATGAGGGGAACAATTATTGCAAACAATGGAGCAATTAATATGGCTACAGGTGATACACTGGAAGGAAGAGCACTTTCTACAGGTGGAGCAGTAGGGGTTACCGGAGTATTTGCCTATACACCAATTGGTTGCGGAAGTCCTGTTCTGAATGGGCCTGCCTCACCTGTACTTGGTTCTACCGCCTGCTATGGCCTTTTTTCAGGAGATGGATCTGTGTCAAATTCAGGAGTTACTATGGTCCAGGGTGATGTAGGAACAAATGTAGGCAGTACAACTGGTTTTGTCAGTTCTGATGTGTCCGGGACAATCCATCCAGGTCCTGATCTTTCAACTGCCCAATGTGCAAAGGACCTTGATACGGTGTATAAATACCTGAACACACTTAAATATGACATTGAGTTATTATACCCGGCCCAGTTTGGAGCTAATCTGGTTCTTACGCCCCATACTTACATTATGAAAGCAGCAGCGGAATTAACGGATACAGTTTACCTCAATGCTTTAGGTAATGCGAATGCTGTTTTTGTTATTCAGGTAAATGGTGCGCTCACTACAAGCACTTATGCAAAAGTGCTGTTGATTAACGGAGCACAGGCAAAAAATGTGTATTGGAAGATTGAAGGTGCGGTAACGATCAATGACAATTCTGTTTTCCGGGGAACAATTGTCTGTAACAATGGTGCTGTTGGTGCTTTTTATACCGGAGTTGAATTAGATGGCAGGTTCCTGATTACTGCTGGTGCTTTAACGACGGCTGCTATAACAACAACTATGCCTCCAAAATGTATTACAACCGGACTCCCTTCATTGGAGAACGCAAGCAAGACCGCAGCAGTTACGGTGTACCCAAATCCATTCAATACCAGCACTGCAGTTTTGATAAATGATGGCGTTCCTGTTGGTCAATGCGAATGGAAATTGTATAATGTTTTGGGAGCAGAAGTAATGAGCACAAAGCTTACGAAGCAATTGACTACACTTGAAACTACTAATCTTGCGGCAGGAATTTATTTCTACCGGGTGACGGAGGATGATAAATTAGTACAGGCAGGCAAACTGGTTTCACAGAAATAATTTGCCGGCACAATTAAATGGAGTGTAATAAGAATGATGTAAAGAAAATCAAATGTAATGTAACAGATAATTGCGCTGCACATCGTACCCTTGTATCGTTGTGAAAATACATTCACAGCTTAACCTAAATAAAATGACAAACGTGGCAACACCAATGAAAAAGGAACAGTCCAATGGCTCTTCCCTCGATCACCAGAAAGGAATTGAAAATCACAAGAAAGCGGCGAAACACCTTGAGGAAGCGGCGAAGCATCATTTGGATGCAGCAAAGCATCACGAAACAGGAAACCATGACAAAGCTTGTGCAAGCACAGTAAAGGCACATGGTCATACTTGCCTCGCAACTGAACATCAAAGAGAAGACGTCAAACATCATGCTATGAACAGCTAAAAAGGTTTTTGATCATTCACTTAAATTTCTTAAGAAACATCCTGCATATGCAGGGTGTTTTTTTTAAACAAAGTTTTCATTTTTAACCTATGCCGAACGCACAAAAAGCAATACTTGTAATAGAAGATAATGCAGAAATGCTGGAAAACACAGCTGAAATTCTGGAATTAGCCGGGTATAATGTATTTAAAGCCTGTAATGGTAAGGAAGGTGTTGTTTTAGCCAGGAGGCATTTACCCCAATTGATATTATGTGATATCCGGATGCCGGAACTGAATGGATATGGTGTTATCAGGGCACTGGAAAATATTCCTGAAATGACCGGAATACCATTCATTTTTATGACAGGTAAAGTCGAAAAGGCTGATTTTAGAAAGGGAATGGATTTAGGAGCAGATGATTATCTTAGCAAGCCATTTACTGGCGATGATCTGCTGAGAATAGTGGCTGCAAGGATAAAAAAGAGCCTGCATTCAAATGAGCGTTTTGACGGGCAACAGGAATACGTGAATCGGGATATGGACCAGGAGAAAATTCAACAGGATGTCATGCTTCTGACAGACCAAAAGGCCATAAAGAAACTGCGGAAGAAGGATGTTTTATTTAGGGAAGGCGACTCCCCGGATTTCCTGCACTTCATTGTTTCAGGAAAGATCAAGACATTCAAATCAAACGAATTTGGCAAAGATTACATCATTGATATCCATAAGCAGGGAGATTTTCTCAGTTATGCTGCACTGCTGGAGGATTCTAAATACAGAGAGTCAGCAATCGCAATTGAAAATGCAGAAGTTGCACTTATCCCCGGACAGGAGTTCTTCCGGTTAATGCGCACAAACAGTGGAGTGGCAATGAAATTTGTGAAATTGCTTTGTTATAATTTTTCAGAATCAGGAGATAAATTACTGAAGCTGGCTTATGATTCATCCAGGAAGCGGGTAGCTGAGGCTATTATCTTTGTTTCCAAACGGTATTTATCAGATGGGAATAGTGGCTTGTTTTTTGCCTTAAACCGTGAAAACATTTCGGCTCTTTCTGGTATATCCCCGGAATCAGTAAGCAGAAACCTGAGCAATTTTAAAGAAGAAGGCCTGATTGAGACAAGGAATAGAAATATAAAGATTATTAATCAGGGTAAACTGGAATCTCTTAAAAACTAAGTGTAGGCTTAAGCCAAAGAATGTGTTTTTCAGCTAATGCAAGTTTCACTGCTGGTGTTGTTCTGACAACAATAGGTGTTGTTTCAATACGTAAATCGCAAACGCGTGCACATTTACTATTTGCGGCGATTCCCCTGATTTTTGCCATTCAACAAATTACCGAAGGTATTGTTTGGCTGACCTTGTTGAATCCAGGGCATACAGCCTTACTGAAAATAGCAACCGTTGTCTTTCTGATGTTTGCGCAGGTGATCTGGCCACTGTGGGTTCCGATTGCAGTACTATTTCTTGAAAAGGGCGAAACGAGAAAAAAAATACAGAAAGTATTGGTTGGAATGGGAGGACTTGTTGGACTCTATCTGGCATATTGTTTAATGGTGTATCCGGTGCATGCAGAAATAATTGGTTACCATGTAACGTATAAACAGGATTACCCTTCTCGGCTTGCTAATATAGGAGCAATCTTATACGTTATTGCAACCATTGCCCCGCCTTTCTTTTCACATGTCAGGAGGATGTGGATGTTAGGTCTGACTGTGCTTATTTCTTATCTTATCACTGAACTGTTTTATGAACAATACCTTGTTTCTGTCTGGTGCTTCTTTGCATCTGTTATCAGTATATCGGTAGTCGTAATTATGGTGGAAATTAAAAAGGGACATTTGCTAAACGCATGACAGGACATTTACAAAACCTCTGAGAGTACTTTTACGAGGGCTTCTATAGAATTGGGTTTGGTAATGAATGCAGAGGCCCAACTGCCGGCAAGTTTTTCATAATCCGTGTGAATAGTTGAATAAATCAATATCGGAACATTTTTCAGCCTTTCAATATTCCTTAGCCGGATAAGACATTCCTTACCTGACATATAGGGCATATTCAAGTCAAGAAAAATATAGTCAGGCAAAAACAATTCAGTAGAGTTGACTTTTTCAAGTGCTTCAACACCATTATTGGCTGTGACTAATGTGATGGAACTGTCAAAAGTAGTCAGAGCCAGTTGGAATATATCCCGGTCGTCCACATCATCGTCAATTAGAAAGCAAATCATAGGTTTTGTTTAGGTATCCGGCAAATAGATGTCAAATGTTGCGCCTTGATTTAATTGACTCGTTGCGATGATAATACCATTGTGATTTTCCACTATTTTTTTCACAATAGCCAACCCTATACCAGTTCCTCCATATACTTCTTTACCATGAAGCTTTTGGAACACCTCAAAAATACGTTCACTGAAATGAGGTTCAAAGCCTATACCATTGTCTTTGACTGTAATATGACAGTAGTTTTTATCAGCTGAGAGTTTTTCTATGTTTGACTGGTTCCCTTTTACGATACGGCTCTTTATTATTATATGGGAAGGTATTCCTGATTTGGAAAATTTGAGCGCATTACTTATCAGGTTGTACATAAGTTGCCGGAACTGAAAGGCAATAATGCTGGCAGAACAAAGTTCAGTGGCTTCAATGGTAGCGTGTTTTTCCTGTATGGTTTCTTTTAAATCTGTTTTTACTTCATCAATGATCGTTTTAAGTGCTACTTTTTCAAATTTGAGTTCGGTAGTTGCGATTCGCGAGAAGGCCAGCAAATCGTCAATGAGTTGTTGCATTCTTCCTGCGGCTAACTGCATGCGCTGAAAATTAAACTTCCCGTTTTCAGAAAGATTGGTTTTTTCAGTATCAAGTATGATGGAAACGAAGGTTTGTATTTTACGCAAAGGCTCCTGTAAATCATGACTGGAAATGTAGGTGAATGCCAGCAACTCTTTATTGGCTATAATTAATTCGGCGGCCCGTTTTTCTTTTTCTTCGTTTTGGAATGCAAGTTCTTTATTCGCTATGATTAATTCGGCTGCTCTTTTTTCTTTTTCTTCGTTTTGGAATGCAAGTTCCTTGTTCGCTATGATTAGTTCTGCCGCCCGTTTCTCTTTTTCACCGTTTTGGAATGCAAGTTCTTTGTTCGCTATGATTAACTCTGCCGCCCTTTTTTCTTTTTCTTCTACCCGTTTCTCTTTTTCCTCATTTTGAAAGGCAAGCTCCTTGTTGGCGATTATTAACTCGGCAGCTCTCTTTTCTTTTTCCTCATTTTGGAAGACAAGTTCTTTGTTGGCAATAATCAATTCCTCTGCCCGTTTTTCTTTTTCTTCGTTTTGAAAAACAAGTTCTTTATTTGCAATACCTAATTCTGCCGCCCGTTTGCCTTTTTCATCATCCTGAAAAACAAGTTCTTTATTTGCAATACCTAACTCCGCCGCCCGTTTCCCTTTCTCATCTTCCTGAAACACGAGTTCAATATTTGCAATCCCTAATTCTGCTGCCCGTTTTCCTTTTTCTTCTTTTTGAAAAGCAAGTTCTTTATTGGCAAGGCCTAACTCGATGAAGAGTTTTTCTTTTTCCTCTTTTTCAAGTGTGAGCTCCCTTTGGGTGCTGATTAGCTGTTCCGATGTTGTCATTTAATTTTTTATTTATTACAGATGTTCCAGGGGCAGGCTATTTTGAACCGTCAGTACAAAACCTTCTCTGTCTGGCTGAGGGCTGTTTTCCTGTGTAATGAGTGTAAGGGTCTGTTGAATTATTCTTTTAAATTGGGAAAATTCAGATGGCTTACGGATAAAATATTGTGCTCCGTTTTTGTAAAGCTGGTTGACTACTTCCTGTTCAAAGGAAGTTGAGAATATGATGACCGGTAGTTTTTTCAGTCTATTATTAAGCTTGATTTCAGATAAACATTCGAAGCCGTTTTTCCGGGGCATATTGAGATCGAGGAAGAGGACATGCGGGAATTCAATTGTCTCATTTACAAGAAGGTGCATAAGCTGCTCCCCGTCATGTACAGTGATCAGATGTGTGGACAGAGCCAACTCATCTAACACTGCTTTAAAAAAAATGCAATCGTCAGTGTCATCGTCTGCAAGTAATATATTCAGATGCTTTAATACCATGATTTATGCCGCTTTGTTTAGCTCAGCTTTTTTAGTTACAATGTTAAGTGCATGGTGAATGAACAGTTTGAGTTGTTGAAAATCATGGGGCTTGCGAATGAAATCCTGAGCCCCTATTTTGTTTAGTATATGTATCATGTTCTCTTCAAAATGAACGTTTTTGGGATAAGAGGTTGAAAAGATGACTACGGAAATCGCACTCAGCAATTCATTTTCTTTAATCTCAGTGAGACATTCGAATCCTGTTTTTCGGGGCATATTCAGATCGAGGAAAATAACATCAGGAAGGGTTTCTGGGTTTTGTGAAAGGTACTGCATCAGCAGCTCCCCGTTTTGAACGATTGTCAGGTGATACGTGAAGGGTAATTCGTTCATGGCCTTTTTGAAAAACTGAATGTCATCAGGATCATCTTCTGCCAGGATAATTCTAAGTTGCTTACTATGTCTGTTGTTTGGCACGTTCTTTAATTAAGATAATCTGCAATTGGAGAACTGAAAAAATTGCTGAACCAGGAGAATGCTTTCTCGTTTTTTCTGTTTGTTGTCAGTACAAACTGTTCCTTCTCCGGTTGCGTGACATTGCCCTGGGCTATCAGTGTGATTGTTTTTTGAACTGCTTTTTTCAGCATGGATATTTCGGAGGGTTTACTGATATAATAAGCAGCTCCTTTACTGTACAAAAGATCCGCCACTTTTTTGTGAAAAGAGGTGGTATAAATAATTACGGGAAGCTGTTCCAGATTTTCATGTTGCTTGATCTCTGATAAACACTCGAAGCCATTTTTACGGGGCATATTGATGTCCAGGAAAAGCACATCAGGTAATGAAATGGTTTCATCCGTGAGCACCTGCATAAGTTGCTCCCCGTCCTTCACTACCGTTAGGTTAGTGGGCAAAGGAAAACTTTTCAATGCTTCTTTAAAAAAGAGGCAATCATCCGAATCGTCATCTGCGAGCAGGATGTTGAGCGGATGAGCAGGTTGTTCAGTCATAACAGTTTGAATTTTAGCTGGATGGATAGATTTGGGCTAAAGGTGGGGTAAATGAAGGGGACGTATATTACACAATGTGCTTTTAAACTTACACAATTCACACTTTTACTGGGCTGGACTTTCCTTGTATGCAGGATTTTGCCATTTTTAACAGCGTTTCCAATTCAAAGGGTTTGACAATGTAATCATCAGCACCAAGTTCAAGGGCCTCCTTTTTGTCAATTGATTCGGACATGGAGGTGCTGAAGATAAATGGAATGGATGATGTTTGCTTGGTTTTCTTTAATAAACGTAAAATCTTGTACCCGTCCATTTCCGGCATTAAAACGTCGCAGATTATCAAACCGGGGCTGAACTCTTTTGCAAGTTCAATTCCCTTTTTCCCGTTCGATGAGGTCAGCGTTTTATAACCTTCCAAATCAAAATACTCTTCCAGGTTTTCCCGGATAGCTGTATTGTCTTCAATGATTAAGATTTTTTCCATGCCCACAAAAATGTGGTGTTTGTGTTTGACCTGCATTATCAAATTCTTTAAACTAATTGCATAATTAATGGTGTGGGAATTATGCAAACTTATTTGGTTCTTATGTAACCATACTGAATGATTGAACCCCCACCTTTGTAGAAAATAGATTTTATGGAAACGCAGGGAATGAATTTATTTATAGTGGATGACAATCGGTTATTGGTTAGCGGATTAAAGAGCTATCTCAGTAACAGGTTTGGGAAACACCTGAACATTTCTACTTTTTATTCGGGCGAGAGTTGTCTTGAAAAAATAGACCAGCAGACAAATTTTGTTATTCTTGATTATTTTTTAGGTGGGAAAAACGGGAATGAAATTCTGAAATCTATAAAAAGTATCAACCCGAAAACAGAAGTAATTATGTTGTCTTCCAATGAAAATGTGGGAACAGCAATCGAATCTTACAGGGCAGGCGCAACGGATTATCTCGTAAAAAATGATAAGGCCTGGAAAAAATTGATCCCCCATGTTTATAAGACTATTACGGAACCTATTCGGAGAATGGGGAGTGAATATGGATTCATGAAGTTTGCAGCTATATTTCTTACCACTTTTATTTTGATTGGAGTTACTGTTGCAGTGGTAATGCAGATAATCCACCGCTTTTAACTGTAAATTATTCTTCGGTTTTAGGTAAAATTTCCGATAATATGTTTTGAGGAATACTGTTCCTTATAGTCGGGCATTACCCGCTTTAAATCACCGCAATCCAGTATATGAATGATATAACTTATTTGAAAGGTTATACAACAACTCCGTCTCCGTGGTTGCTCACCTTTGCAGGATGAACGAAAAAACTAATTAATCTTTAAAAATATACAAATGAAAACGTTAACTGAATTGAAAGGAAATTGGAATGAGACAAAAGGAAAGCTGAAACAAAAATTCGCCATGCTGACGGATAGTGATTTAATGTACTCCGAAGGCAAAGAGGAAGAAATGTTGGGCAGGCTCCAGATAAAACTGGGCAAAACAAAGGTAGAGGTACAGAAACTCATTTCAGGTTTGTAAGTTGTTTTTCTTACCTATGAAGAAAAAATTAACTACAGCCGGCGGCCGCCCCTATTTTGAGTTTGAAAACTCCATGACAGTTGGTGCCCGCGGGCCCATCTTATTGCAGGATTATTTTCTGCATGAAGATATGGCACATTTCAATCGCGAACGTATTCCTGAAAGAGTCGTTCATGCAAAAGGGACGGGAGCTTATGGAACCTTTACCGTAACACATGATATAACATCCTATACGAAAGCAAAATTATTTTCAGAAGTTGGCAAACAAACAAAAATGTTTGCTCGCTTTTCGCTTGTCGCAGGTGAAAAGGGAAGTGCTGACAGCGAAAGAGATCCCAGGGGATTTGCACTTAAATTTTATACAGAAGATGGGAATTGGGATTTGGTAGGCAACAATACTCCTGTATTTTTTATTAAGGATCCCAGGAAATTTTCACACTTTATTCACACTCAAAAGCGTGACCCCGGAACCAACTGCAAAAGTCCGACAAGCGTTTGGGATTTCTGGAGTTTGAATCCGGAAAGTCTTCATCAGGTAATGATTCTGATGAGTGATCGTGGAACTCCCTTCTCCTATCGGAATATGAATGGCTTTGGGAGCCATACCTTTTCACTTTTCAATAAAGACAACAAACGCACCTGGGTGAAATTTCATTTTGTTACCATGCAGGGTGTAAAAAACTTTACGGGTAAGGAAGCAAATGAAATGCGTGGCCTTGACCCAGATCATGCTCAGAGGGATATGCTGGAGGCAATCGGAAATGGAGATTTTCCACGCTGGGTTTTAAAAATTCAGTTAATGACAGATGAACAGGCCAAACATTTCAAATGGAATCCATTTGACGTCACAAAAGTCTGGAGCCATAAAGAATTTCCATTGATAGAAGTTGGTGTAATGGAGTTGAATAAAATTCCTGAGAATTATTTCCGGGATGTGGAGCAGTCTGCTTTTGCTCCTTCAAGTATTGTGGATGGTATTGGGTATTCACCGGATAAAATGCTGCAAGGGCGCTTGCTTTCGTACCCGGATGCACACAGGTACCGTTTAGGGGTTAATTATGAACAGATTGCTGTAAACAAATGCCCCTATAGTGTTGCCAATTATCAACGTGATGGACTTATGCAGATGGGTGACAATGGAGGGTCTGATGTAAATTACCGCCCGAATAGTTTTGATAATATAATTGCTGACGAAAATTATAAAGAACCTTCAATGCCATTGGAATCAAACCTTGCAGATTGGTTCGATCGCAATGATGGGGACGACGATCACTACACCCAACCAGGAAATTTGTATCGGAATGCAATGAGCGAACAAGACAGGGAAAATCTGGTAAGCAATATTATAACTGCAATGAGTGGAATTACGGGGCCAAAGCGGACTGAAATTATCGGACGGGCTGTTTACAACTTCTCCCTCGTTGACAGCCAATTGGGACAGATTTTGAAAAATGAAATGAATTGAAACTATGAATGATGTAATAGGATTAAGAGATTATGTAACATGAAGATGTTCTTGAGTAGGCAATTTTACACCCGGAAAAGCAACGCATAAAATGAATAGAGTAACAATAAGAGACAGATCAGCAACACTTGGAATTAGACCCACATCAATTAGAAATAGACACAAACATTTAAAAAGCCTTAAAATGAAAAACAAAGTCCTTACAATAGTAGCAGCTATTACCTTATTTATTGCCCCGAAAGTAAATTTTGCACAGGCACCAAATTTAGGAACTGCAGCAGATTTTGAGCTTTTCACGTCTGTTGGTGCAATAACCAATACGGGCATTTCCCAAATAACTGGTAATGTGGGCTCTAATGTTGGTGCAAGTACTGGTTTTGGGAACGTAAATGGTGTAATGGATGACCAGAATGGAGCAAGTGGTAAATGTGCAACAGATTTATTAACGGCCTACAATCAGCTGAACGCTGCAGTTGCTACTTTCTTCCCTGCCAATTTGCTTGGCAATGGACAAATTTTGAACGCTGGCGTATATTCAATTGCAGGTCCGGCAACGTTAAATCTCGGACTAACCCTTGATGCTCAAAGTAATCCAAATGCTGTGTTTATTTTTAAGATACAGGGAGCATTTTCCACAAATCCTTCTTCAAAAGTTCATTTGATTAACGGAGCCCTTGCCTGTAATGTTTTCTGGAAAGTGGAAGGCCTTGTAAGTATGGCTGCAGGAACTACTATGAGAGGAACGGTTATTGCGAATAACGCAGCAATTAGCATGAGCAGCGGTGACACGCTGGAAGGAAGGGCGCTTTCTACTGCCGGAGCTATTGGTGTGGATGGCGTGCTTGCTTATACTCCGATTGGTTGTGGTAGCCCCACACTGGCAGGACCCGTTGCTCCGACACTGGCTTCTACAGCCTGTTATGAATTATTTTCTTCTATCGGGCCGGTTACAAATACGGGCGTTACAAATATTACAGGAGATATAGGAACGAACAGCACTTCCCCTACAGGTTTTGATCCTTTGCTGGTAGTCGGAACCATTCATCTTGTACCGGATGCCTCTACTGCAAAATGTGCAAGCGACCTGTTGAATGTTTATAATTATCTGAATGGGCTTGTACCGGATATTGAATTGTTATTTCCCGCTCAATTTGGAAACGATCTGGTACTGACTCCCCATACGTATATTATGAAAGCAGCTGTAACTTTTACAGATACGCTTTACCTGAATGCAGAAGGGGATGCCAATGCTGTATTTGTCATCCAGGTAAAAGGCGCATTTTCAACCAGCGTCAACTCAAAAGTTAATCTGATAAATGGCGCCTTGGCCCAAAATGTATTCTGGATGATAGATGGCGCGGTTAGTATAAATAATAATTCGGTTTTCAATGGTACAATTATCTGTAACAACGGAGCAATCAATTTGACTTCAGGGGTGCAACTGAACGGCAGGGCTCTGACAACTGACGGAGCTGTGGCTTGTGCAGCTGTAAATGCGGTAACTACTCCCGGTTGTGGTGCTGGAGTTACATCAATTATCACCCAGCCTGTAAATCAAATTGTCTGCGCAGGCAGCCCGGCTGTTTTTACAGTTTCTGCAACTGGAACAGGCCTGAGCTATCAATGGAGAAACGGAAATTTAAATCTCATTAACGGAGGAGCAATTTCAGGAGCTAATTCGGCCTCACTTACCATAAATCCTTCAAGTATAGCAGAGGCATCCACTCAATACAATGTTATCATTAGTGGCTCTACAATTGACACATCGGTAAATGTTTCTTTAGTGGTTAATACCGCCCCTGTAATTACAACACAGCCTTCTAATATAGCAGCATGTGCTGGAAATTCAGTTAGCTTTTCAGTTATTGCAACTGGCACAGCTATTACGTATCAATGGAGGAAGGGAATAATCCTCTTGAACAACGCCGGTTCTGTTTCAGGTGTTACTTCTCCTACACTGACTATTAATCCGGTTAATATCACGGACTCCGCATCCGATTACAATGTCATCATCAGCGGTACCTGTGCACCCAATGACACATCAATAAATGTTGCGTTGGCGGTCAATACATTAATTAATACCCAACCGAAAAGCAAAATCGTGTGCACTGGCGGCTCAGTGAGTTTTACAGTAGCGGCAACAGGAACAGGTCTCACCTACCAATGGGAAAAGGGAGCGGTTCTTCTTAGCAATGGAGGAGCAATTTCCGGAGCCAATTCACCTACCTTGACAATAAATCCGGTAGGTGCCGCAGATGCCTCTTCTAATTACAAGGTGCTTATAATTGGTTCATGTGCTCCAAATGACACATCAGTCAATGTCTCTTTAAAAGTTAATACAGCCCCCGCAATTACAGTCCAACCAGTCAATCAGGTTGTATGCGTTGGTAGTCCGGTGAACTTTTCAGTAACTGCAACGGGAATTGGACTGACCTACCAATGGAGAAATGGAACAGTGGATTTAATCAGTGGTGGAAATATTTTAGATGCAACGGCTCCTACACTTACTATTAATCCGGTGACGAATGCGGATACTGCATCCAATTACAATGTTGTTATAAACGGAGGCTGTTTCCCGAACGATACTTCTATAAATGTTTCTTTAAAGCTCAACAATCCGATTATTACTTCCCAGCCTGTTAATCAAACTGTCTGTTCAGGAAGTTCAGTGAGTTTCTCAGTAGTTGCGACAGGTACAGGGCTTACCTATCAATGGAGAAATGGAAAAACAAATTTAGGTAACGCAGGAGCAATTTCCGGAGCAAACCTTGCGACGCTGACTATTAACCCGGTAAGCATTACTGACACTTCGTCGGAGTACAATGTTGTGATAACAGGTACCTGCTCACCCAATGATACTTCAATTTCTGTTTCTTTAAAAGTGAATACCGCTCCACAGATTACCACGGAACCATCCAATCAGGTAATATGTGCAGGTGGCAATGTGATTTTTTCAGTCTCTGCCACAGGGACGGGCCTTAGCTATCAATGGAGAAAAGGGACTTTAAATCTGATTGATGGCGGAGACATATTCGGTTCTGGTACATCCACTTTGATATTTGTTCCAGCCGGCAATGCCGATACTGCATCTGATTATAATGTCATAGTTAGTGGCACCTGTGCTCCCAATGACACTTCAATAAATGTTTCACTTAAAGTGAACAATGCTCCGGTTATTACTTCTGAACCGTCCAGTCTAACAGTGTGCGCAGGAAGCGTTGCTGTATTTTCTGTTGGTGCAACCGGATCTGGACTGACTTACCAATGGAGAAACGGGACTATCAATTTAATCAATTCAGGATCTGTGTCTGGTGTAAACACTCCTATACTTAACATTAATCCTGTCGGCATTTCAGACACTGCATCCAACTACAATGTTATTATTTCCGGGATCTGTTCCCCCAATGATACTTCTATAAAAGTTTCTTTGAAGGTGAATGCCCTCCCGGTAATTATCTCGGGGCCAGCTGATCAAACGGTATGCGCTGGAGCCTCAGTCAGTTTTTCGGTCAATGCAACTGGAACCGGTCTTAACTATCAGTGGAGAAAGGGAGCTTTAAATTTGATCAATGGAGGAACTGTTTCAGGAGCAAATCTTGCTACACTTGTTATTAATCCCGTGAATAGCTCAGATGCAGGGTCTGATTACAATGTAATCGTCAGCGGAACATGTTCACCGGGAGATACCTCTTTTAATGTTTCACTTACAGTAAACCCTATACCCCTTGCATTTGCAGGAAGCAATTCTCCTGTTTGTCTTAATAATCCAATAGACCTGACTGCTCAGACTGTTCAGGGCGGGACATATAATTGGACATCAACTACAGGGTTTTCATCAACACTTCAGAATCCTGTAATTACTTCAGCTTCTCACGCAGACGCAGGTACTTATTCATTGACGGTTTCGGCTTTGGGTTGTACTTCAGTTCCTTCAACACTTGTAATGATTATTTTCAATTGTGACAGTGCGGACGTAGGTGTTGTTAAAACGGTAAACAATGCGCATCCCATCATTGGACACGAGGTTGTATTTACCATCGTTGCGACCAATTATGGACCCAATACAGCAAATGGAGTTTTGGTTAAAGATTCATTGCTGAGTGGATATACGTATGTTTCATCATCAACTACTACAGGTACGTATAATCCTTCTAACGGCGATTGGACGATTGGCACCCTAAGTAAAGGCGCATCAGAACAGATGACAATTACAGCAACGGTAACTGCTTTAGGAAATTATCTAAATACGGCTACGATTACCAGTTTCGAAATCGACTCGAATCTGGCGAATAACACTTCATCAGTTATAACTTATCCTACAGATTTTTTCATCCCTGAGGGTTTCTCTCCAAACGGAGATGGAATAAACGATGTGTTTGTGATACGTGGAATTGTGAATTATCCTCAGAATACAATTTTAATCTACAATCGCTGGGGAGATCAGGTGTTTGAGGCCAGCCCTTACCAAAGTACCTGGAATGGTACATCAACAATGGGATTAAGGGTGGGAGGAAGTGAGTTGCCAACAGGTACCTACTTCTACCTGCTTAACCTCGGGGATGGCTCCGCTATGTATAAAGGAACTATTTACCTCAACAGGTAAAAGTAAATAGGTTAAATGGAGAGGTAATCCGGAATAAATAATAATAATAAAAGCAATAGTTTAAAAATAACAGAAAATGAAAAATCTAAAAAAAATATCACTGGCACTGGCTTCGGCTCTGGGGAGTTTAGCTGGTTTTGCCCAGCAGGATGCCATGTACACGCATTACATGTACAACACCCTGGCCATTAATCCCGCTTATGCAGGAAGCAGAGATGCATTAACTGTAACGGCGCTGGACCGGTATCAGTGGGTTGGTTTTTCAGGAGCGCCCATGACGCAGACATTAACAATGCATGCTCCGATAGAAGATCAGCATATCGGACTTGGCTTGTCTTTGTTAAATGATAAAATCGGACCAACGAATAATACATCCCTGTTTGCTGACTTTTCGTATATCATGCAGGTGACTGAGAAATCAAAATTGGCACTTGGCCTGAGTGCAGGTGTGAATATTTTTCAGGCAAGCCTGAACACACTTCAGCTGGACCAGCAAAGTGATCCGGTATTCCAGACTAACATTAATAACAAAGTAACACCGAACATAGGTTTTGGAGCATATTATTACATGGAACGCTTTTATATTGGAGTTTCAGTACCAGGATTGATACAGAATAACCTTTCTGCTATAACACAGGAGAACGGTAATACACTAATTGGCGTGGAGCAAAGGAATTACTATTTAATTGCAGGAACGGTAATCAACCTCTCAGATAACGTTGCTTTAAAACCTACCGCATTGCTTAAAGTTACACAAGGAGCCCCTGCGCAGGCAGACTTGACTGGTTGTTTTATAATCATGAAGAAATTTCTTATAGGTGCGATGTATCGCACTGGAGATGCCTGGGGAGTTTTGGTAGGACTGGACCTGACAGATCAGTTACATCTGGGTTATTCCTATGATTATTCCTATGGCCTGAGCAGCTCTTTGTATAATAGTGGAAGTCATGAAATAATGGTACGCTATGACTTTTTATCGATAGGTAAAAAACAGATCCATTCACCGAGATATTTTTAAACGGATAAAAACTAAAATTAAAACTCAAAATCATGAAAAAAGTACTTCTTTCTGTAATTATATTGATGGGGATTGGCATAAGTGTCTTTGCTCAGAAAAAGTCAGGCAAAGAAAAAAGAGGGGATAAATATTATTTTGTTTATTCCTTTGGTAAAGCCATTGACGCATATACGCATGCAAAAAACCTGAGCCTGGAGGGGCAACGCAGACTGGCAAAAAGTTACAGTGATCTGAATGAAACTGCACAGGCGGAGGAGGCCTATTCAAAATTGACAGGCACTCCGGGAGGTAATCTGCCACTGGATGATTACAACTATGCCAGAGTTTTACAGGCCAATGGGAAGTATGAACTTGCGGATGTCTGGATGGGAAAGTTTATAGACAGTCTGCCAGGGGATTTACGGGCTAAGGATTATGCCGCTAATCATTCAGGCAGAAGCAATTTGTCTGAAGATAAAGGGAAGTATAAAACAGATCATTTGAATTTTAATACTGATGCCGAAGATTTTGGACCTTGCTATTATAAAAATCAACTTGTTTTTTCATCCAGCAGGACGGAGTCAAAAAAGAAATATAATTGGAACGGCAAGCCATTTTTAGATATGTATATGGCCGATCTGGATGGAGATCAGCTGAAAACACCTTCCATTTTCGATAAAAGCCTGAACGGTAAGCTGCATGATGGGCCTGCAAGTTTTAACAAGGATGGAACCTATATGGCGTTTACCAGAAATGACTACTCAACTAAAAAGAAGAATCATGTAGTGCGGATTCAAATTTGTTTTAGTACTTACAAAGATGGAAAATGGTCAACACCTGAACCATTTGCATTAAATAATACAAATTATTCGGTAGGACAACCTTGTTTGTCAGCCGATGGAAATACCATGTATTTTTCAAGTGATATGCCCGGCGGTTGCGGAGGAGCGGATATATATAGAGTCAAAAAAGATACGGTGGGAACCTGGGGAGTAGCAGAAAATCTGGGAGACAAAATAAATACTGAAGGAGATGAATTGTTTCCCTTTTTTGAGGAAAATAACGGAATCCTGTTTTTCTCTTCCAACGGCCGTTTTGGTCTGGGTGGTCTTGATATTTTTATCGCACCGGAAAAAGATGCAGGTTTTGGGGTCGCCAGAAATGCAGGGTTTCCGGTGAATACAGCGAATGATGATTTTGCATTTATTGTAAATGATAAATTGACTAAAGGATATTTATCCACCAACAGAGCAGGTGGAAGCGGGGATGATGACATTTATTCAGTTGACATAATAAAAGATCTGGATATCGGGAAAAGGCTACAGGGAATAGCAAAGGATAAAGATGCCAATCCGATACCAAATACGGCCATAGCATTACTGGATGAGAAAGACAAGGTAATTGACAGCCTGACTACCAAAGCAGATGGAGCCTATACATTCCTGGTGGATGCAGGTAAAAATTTCAAATTGGTTGGTAAAAAAGACAACTACCTGAAAGGAGAAGCTTTAGCTAATACGTTCGGCAGGGAATTTACAATAAAAGCGGACGTTGTACTTCTCAACAGAGAAGATAATATCGCTAAGCAGATAACTGTGGGTGCCGATTTAGGTAAAATTTTGGAACTGAATCCGGTTAACCTGGGCGACCTCAGTAGCACAACCGCTTACTTTGATCTGGACAAATATAATATTCGTCCGGATGCAGAGGTTGAATTGGGGAAGGTTGTCAAAGTTATGAATGATTACCCGGAGATGAATGTGGAAGTGCGTTCATATACAGATTGCCGTGCATCCAAAGAATACAACCAGATACTTTCAGATAAGAGAGCTAAAGTTTCCGCCTGGTACATAAAGAAACGAATTACAAAACCTGAACGTGTTTCCGGTAAAGGATTCGGTAAAACCAAAATGGTAAACGGATGTGCATGTGATGGTGATGTTATTTCAGATTGCACAGAAGATCAGCACCAGCAAAACAGGCGCAGTGAATTTATCATAATGAAAAATACTCCAAACAACAATAATCTTTTAACGGACGTACTTGCAAAATAGACACCTGTAAATAAGACAGAAAATTTAATTAATACACCTGATATTATGAAAAAGTTAACTTTCGCTAATGCCCTGATCCTTTCCCTACTTTCGCTAAACAGCATTGCACAGGAATCAACACTTACTCCTTCCAATTCCACGGAAGTTTCAGAAAAATATGGACAGGTTTTGAACCTTGGTCTCGGCGTTGGCTATTTTGGATACATAGGACATTCAGTACCTGTGCTGCATGCGGACTATGAGTTTGCTGTGGCAAGCAACTTTACCCTTGCACCCTTCATTTCATACGCAGCTTATCAAAACTATTACTATTGGGGAGATGCCCAAAATGGATATAAGGATTACTATTACAGCCAGACAGTAATGCCTGTTGGAGTTAAAGGTTCTTATTATTTCGATCAATTACTAAATGCCGGACCTAAATGGGATTTTTACCTGGCCTGTTCTGTCGGATTTGTAATAAACAGTACAATATGGGAAAACGGGTATTATGGTAAAACCGTCCAGAATCAGGGTACCAGTGCCCTATACCTCGATTTTCATATTGGGACAGAGTACCATGTAAATCGAAAAATGGGTTTACTGCTTGATCTTTCGACAGAAGCTTCCGCATTAGGCATTGCCATTCATTTTTAACCCCTTCCCCTTAAAAATGATATAAATCATCGTTTTAACTGACGGGGATTATAACTATTTCTTTATTGAGTTATTAATTTTGATGTGAATAATGTAAGTTATTTAGGAATAACTGTAACAGGAATGAGCCCTATTCAATGATCTTTGATGTATGAAAAAAACCACACTTAATGCTGATAGTACCAGTCCGGATGAAAATGCAGACAAGACAGGAACGGATACCAACGCTGATAAAACCCGGACTTCAGACCCTGAAGAGGAGAAAAGGGCTAATAAGTTTGATAAACCAGGAAGGGAAATCAACCCTGACAGGACTGAAATTGATACGAAAGCAGATAAAACAAAACAAGAAAACAAGACATCTTAGCTTAACTAATAAAAAATAAAAATCATGGGAAATTTACTTTATGGCTTTGCGGTAATTCTGGTTATTCTATGGGCAATTGGATTCATCGGATACAATATCGGAGGAATAATACATATTCTTTTAGTAATAGCACTCATTTCAGTAATCCTGAGAATTATTCGCGGCAAAAGCACACTTTAAAATTTACACAATGTAAAGAGGTAAAATTCAACTAAAATGGAAAAATCGAACAACACCGGAAAAATTGTCGGAGCAATGTTAATAGGCGCAGTCATTGGCGGAGCTCTTGGAATTCTGTTTGCACCCAACAAAGGCAGCGAAACACGCAGAAAACTTTCTGCCAAAGGAGAAGACCTGACAGATGCAATGAAAGATAAATTCAATGAATTCCTGGAGGAAATAAAGGTGGAGGTAGAGGCAGCAAAAGACAAGGCAACGGAATATATGAAAAATGGAAACTAAAGCAGGTCTGTTCGAACCTCTTTTGGAAAGAGCCGAACGGTACAGTAAGACCACTTTAAAATTGGTAAAGTTAAAAGTGCTGGATAAAACAGCAGATGTGCTGGCTTCTGTTGTATTGAGGCTATTGATTGGAATCGTTCTGGGTGCTTTTCTGCTTATTTTAAGTATAGCAGCAGCCCTTTGGTTAGGTGAAATTCTTGGTAAGAGTTACTATGGATTTCTTATGGTGGCAGCCTTTTATGGCCTTGTTGGAATTGTTTGCCTCGCTTCACGGTCGGCGATCAAAACCCATATATACCATACAATTGTTGCACGAAGCTTAACTGATGACCAATACAAAAATGAATAGCCGCTTGGATCTGAAGAGAACAATTAAGCAATTGGAAATAGAGCAGGTTCTGGAATGGACGCTGTTAAAAGGAGAGTTTCATGCTGCCTGTGAGAGCCTTAAACCTTCAAGTCTGATAAAGGAAACATTCAAAGATCTGGCTTCTTCCCCGGATTTTAAGGATAACCTTCTCGGAACCACAGTTGGATTGGCAGCTGGAGGTTTAACTAAAGCGCTGATTACGGGAGGAACTCATAATCCATTAAAAAAGATTTTGGGATCCCTCCTTCAAATAGGGATCACCACCCTTGTGGCAAAAAATCCGGAGACAATAAAATGGATGGCCGGAAATATTTTCACATTTTTCAGCAGAAAAAGAGAAGCTAAAGCAGGGAAATCCCATGAGCGCTTCGTATAAAATACCCTTTTATGCAAAGACGGCCCTCATTTGTATCGGGCTGTTTGCTTTTATAAGTGTATTGTATATCGGTCAGAATATTATTGTACCACTTGTTTACGCCACACTTATTTCCATAGTATTAAGTCCAATCGTAAATTTCCTGGTGAAAATAGGACTAAACCGTATTCTGGCGATCGGAATTACCATAATAATTGTTTGCATCGTAGCCGTATCAATCATTGCATTACTTTCAGTTCAGGTAAGCAGGTTAGGTGATTCCTTCCCCAGACTCGTTGGAAAATTTAATGAACTTCTTCAGCAGACAGAAAGCTGGATTTCTGCACATTTTAAAATAAGTGCCTCACGTATCCAGGGGTGGGTTGAACTGACAAATGCAGAAGTCATAACCCGGTTTCGTTCCCTGATAGGCCAAACCCTGATCAACATTGGTAGCGTACTGGTTATATTGATTCTGATCCCTGTTTATATTTTTATGTTGTTATTTTACCAGCCCTTACTGATTGAATTCATCCATAAATTATTTCGGGCGAACAGGCTTATAGCTGTGGATGAGGTGCTTGCTGCGATAAAAAGACTCATTAGAAGTTACCTCGTGGGCTTGCTGACGGAGGCCTTGATTGTTGCCATATTGGATGCTTCCAGCCTGTTGATAATTGGAATTGATTATGCTATCCTGCTTGGAGTTATTGGTGCTCTTCTGAATGTTATTCCTTATATAGGAGGGATCCTTGGCGCCTCCTTACCTATTCTTATTGCGCTTGCCACCAAATCTCCGCTGTATGTATTGCTCGTGATCGGTGCATATATGATCATTCAGTTTGTCGACAACCACCTTATTATACCAACCATAGTAGCCTCGAAAGTTCAGATAAATGCATTGGTGTCTGTTATTGTTGTACTTGCAGGGGCTGCTTTATGGGGGTTACCCGGGATGCTGGTTTCCATTCCGCTGACAGGAATTCTGAAAGTTGTTTTTGACCACATTGATGGCCTGAAACCCTGGGGTTATTTGTTGGGGAATACCGTACCGGGAGCACCCAAAGCGATCTTCTTTAAAAAGAATAAAAAAGCGGAAGCGGTTTGAACCCCCAGCCGATAGTTGGACCGGAGGCTGAAAAAACTCCTGAATTAAAGTCTCCGGATAATGCAGCTTCGGTTTTTCAACCACATTCTTTTCCTTTATATAGATTTTTTCTTGAAGTCACATTACTCACGAAATTCACCGCCCGCTATTTTAAGGAAGTCTTAAAACCACCTTATGAGTTCAATGAGCTCATCAGGCAATGCTATTTAATAGGTTATAAATCATTCCCTTTAGTTTCGGTAACAGGATTCATTATGGGGCTTGTATTAACCATACAATCCCGCCCTACGCTTGCTGAATTTGGAGCAGAATCCTGGCTGCCGGCAATGGTGGCAGTCTCCATCATACGCGAGATTGGCCCAGTGATAACCGCATTGATATTTGCAGGGAAAGTGGGATCAGGAATTGGTGCTGAGTTAGCCTCCATGAAAGTAACAGAACAAATTGATGCAATGGAAGTATCCGGCATGAATCCATTTAAATACATAGTTGTTACGCGAATAGCAGCTGCAACGATTATGTTGCCGGCACTCGTAGTAATTGCAGATACCATTTCACTTTACGGAGCATACATCGGAGTCAACTTAAAAGGCGATGTGAACGTGCATTTGTTCTTATCCCAGGTTTTTGAAAAATTGGCATTTATAGATGTTTTACCGGCACTGATCAAAACACTGTTCTTTGGATTTTCGGTTGGATTGATAGGCTGCTATAAAGGATATAATTCAAACAAAGGAACAGAGGGTGTGGGAGAAGCCGCCAATGCCTCAGTTGTTTATGCATCTTTAATGATTTTTATTATTGATATGATAGCGGTCCAGATAACAAGTTTTATGATGTGACCGAAATGGAGAAAATACTTGTTGAAATAGAACATTTAAAGAAAGCATTTGGCAGTAAAAATGTACTGATGGATATTAATTTAAGAATAAAAGAAGGAGAGAACCTGGTGGTACTTGGTAAGTCTGGCAGCGGAAAATCAGTTCTGATAAAGTGTATGGTTGGACTGATTGAACCCGATGAAGGAAAAATAAGTGTTTTAGGTAAATGCATTGGCGACCTGAAGGAAGACGAATTAAATCAGGTCAGGAAGAAAATTGGCTTTCTGTTTCAAAGCGGGGCTTTATATGATTCCATGACAGTAAGGGAAAACCTCGAATTTCCGCTCAGGGAGTTGAAATCAAAAAAAGAAGAAAAGGATCAGTTGGTTGTAGAAGCACTGCAGCATGTTGGGTTGGAGGAGGCCATTGATAAAATGCCTTCCGAACTTTCCGGAGGAATGAGGAAGCGTGTTGGTCTGGCCCGCACCTTGATATTAAAGCCTGAAATCATTTTGTACGACGAGCCAACGACCGGTCTTGATCCCATAACCTCTAAAGAAATCAGTAAACTCATCATAGAGATTCAAAAAAAGCACAATACATCTTCGGTTATTATTACACATGATGTGGAATGTGCCCGGATCACAGGCGACCGGTTAGTTATTATTAAAGAAGGGGAATGTGTCGCCGAAGGGACATTTACGGAATTACAAAGTTCAAAAGATGAATGGGTTCGCTCATTTTTTGAATAGGATAGAGTCAACCAGTAATTAAATGCTAATAAATTAGAATGACAGATGAAGAAAGCAGGAAATAAAATCAGACTGGGAATATTCGTTTCCATAAGCGTAGCGCTGTTTATAGCCGCCATCTATTTTATTGGGCAACGGCAACAACTGTTTGGAACCACCTTCAGAATAAGCGGGATATTTAAAGATATCAGCGGACTTCAGGCTGGAAACAATGTCCGTTTCTCAGGCATTAATGTTGGAACGGTTGAAGACATCGAACAAATCACCGATACCACCGTAAGGGTTTACATGGTGATTGATGGACGCACACAGAAATTTATTAAGAACAATGCAAAAGCTGCCATTGGCTCCGATGGATTAATGGGGAATAAAATAGTCATCATAACTCCAGGCTCGGGTATCGCAAAAGAGATTGCAGATAATGAGGTCATACAAACGGCAATACCCGTAAATATGGATGACATTTTTGCCAAATTGAAAGTGACCAGTGACAATGCTGCAACAATGACTGGTGATCTTGCAGCAATAATGGGGACAATGCGTTCAGGGAAAGGCACAATCGGAATGTTGTTGATGGATACTGTATTTTCTCAGAATTTAACAGATGCACTCATCAATATCAAACAAGGTGCTGGAGGATTCCAGCAAAACATGGAAGCAGCCAAACATAATTTTTTTCTAAAGGGATTTTTCAAGAAAAAAGACAAGGACATCAATACCAAAAAATAAAACGCTTCAAGCCTGAAATCTGGCCGGCAAATTTATGACTCACTGGTAATTTAGGTCAGGCAATTAATCGATCAAAACGGATATCCGATCGCGAAATTCAGCACCAGATTCTGACTCCTCCAGGAGGAATTACTGAAATTAATCTGATTAACTACCCACCTCTCATTTTCCGGCAGCGATGGCACTCGTAGCGGGAATCCCAGGTCAAAGCGCAGAACAAAATACGTAAAGTCAAACCTTAGTCCCACTCCGGTTCCAACGGCAATCTCATTTTGAA
This sequence comes from Bacteroidota bacterium, assembly GCA_013286805.1. GTDB lineage: Bacteria > Bacteroidota > Bacteroidia > JABDFU01 > JABDFU01 > JABDFU01. The sequence continues at coordinate 32,586 of JABDEY010000012.1, forward strand.
ATGTAGAGATATTGAATTCCCCGCCGGGATACAAAGGGTTCTTTCCGGCCAGCCAGATATTCCCGGCATCCGCAAAAATGGCTCCTTTGAGCACGCTGAATATAGGAAATCGGTATTCCAGATTACCCTCCAACTTGATATCCCCGGATTGATCTAGAAAAAACTTTCCCGCCAGACTATCGGGAACTTTATAGGAGCCTGGCCCCAATGAGCGCGCCTGGAAAGCCCTTATACTGTTGGAGCCTCCGCTGAAGAACTGTTTGACATAAGGCATTATGCTTGAGTTTCCATAGGGCAAACCTGCTCCCCCGTATAAGCGCACAGCAATTTTATTTTCTTTGTTAAGACTATAGGAGTACCTGTATTCGAGTGTAAACCTCGAAAACTGTGAATAATCATAACCGAACACTTTGTCAGATACCAAATGAAGCGTATTTCCGGAAATCTGTAATGTCCCCTGGAAATAATCCTGATTCGGACTCCTGGATCCAATCATAGAATTATAAGTATAGGAAAATGTAGAGCCGATAATGAATTGCTCCTGAAAACTCTGACTGAGATAGGGGTTCTCCAGGAGAAGGGAACGGAAAGCGTCAGTGGTGCTCAGCAATTTCGTAAAGCTGAAAGAAATCGGGTCCAGTTCAAATTCCCTTTGCGCGGTCGCTTTCCATTTATAACCAAAAGAAAGGTTCATGGAACTCATGTTGTAATAGAGCACACGCTGATCTAACTTAAACCCCAGGTCAATTTTTGTCTTAGGCAGGAACAGCGTAGGGGGGGGCTTTATATTAAAAGGGAGAATAAATTCAGGGAAATACAATTGGGAATTGGCACCTATTTCATATGAATTGTAACCACTCTCATTTCCCCCAAATTGTGTTTCAAAACTGCCGGTCAGGTTGACAACAAAGAGTTCTGCCCCTTTAAAAAGATTCTTGTCTTTATAGCTGACTGTCAAAGCCGGGCCGGTAAAATTGTCTGATTTGGTAATCGCATCGAGGTCGGCCGAAACGGATTTCCGGGGTAGAAGAGCTAAACGAACAGACACATCCAGCTTTCCTGACGAGTCGGGTGATTCCACAAAGGAGATATCAACATTCTTGAATGTACCCATTTCCATTAAATGATTCAATGTCTGGGTGTGATTTTTCCGGCTATATAATTCACCCTTTTTCAGATAAACTGATTTGAGAATAACATTTGGACGCAGTGCGCTGTCCCTGTACATAGAATCAGGCCCTTCTATATGCAGCGAGACAGTGTTGATAATATAGGCCCTGCGCGCTCTGGCTGGGGTAATGGGTTTGATAGTAAGAGATACATTTACCTGTTTACTGTTTGGTACACTATCTGCCTTGAACAACAGGTAATCAGTATTAAAGTAAAAAAATCCGGCATTTTTAAGTTCCTGTACAATCCTTACTCTTTCTTGCTTAAACAGATCCAGATTATACAGAACGTCTTTTTTGATGAGACTTTTTTCTTTAGTAGCCCGGATACTTATATCCAATGCACTGTCTCCCTCTGGAAATTTAACATCCCCGATCAGGTAAGGAAATTTAAGTGTTACAGTATAAAGGAACCCCGTTGTTCTCTTTTTTACAACCCGCTCAAAAATCACTTGAGAATGGAAATAGCCATCCGCTGACAAACGATTTTTCATCAACTCTGCAGTAGTTGCAGGATGTAGTTCTGTCATCAGAACAGGAGCTTCGCCCAATTTTGTTTTCAGGAAATGCCCCAAACCTTTTTTCTTTTCCTTTCCTGCAACAAGATAAATCCAGAGTTTGGGCCTTAAACCTAGAAACGAACCATTTGGCTTTGGGCCCTTTACTTTTTCAAGATCTTTTTTAACGGTGGTTTTTCTGAGAGGTTTTTCAGAATTATAGCGGATAACAGCTCCGGAGTACAACACTTCCCCCTTAGGCAATTTTTTAGTTATGTCACAGCCCCAAAGAAGCAAAATTGAATAGAGGATGAGTATGTAATAGTATATTCTCACCTCTTCACCAGTTGAAGAAACAGCTCCTTCACTTTATTAAAGTCCCTTGTAAACACAATTCCAACTCCCGTTTCAGTTAATTCACCTTCAATCGGATTCTCATAATCGGTTTTCTGGAACATCTTTAGTTTATACCTCGAGTCGGCCGTAAGCCTGTATTCGATCAGTACATTTCCGGCAAGTTCGCTGGCATTGTTTTCCTTTGCTTTTGCGCCTTCCACATCTACATTACCACCCACCTGTACAGTTACTTTATCTTTAAATAACTTTTTGGAAAGGCCCATATTTACCTGAGTTCTGCTTTCCATTTGCCCGCCTGAATAATCGTCAAAGGAATTTACGCCCAGGTTGACATCAACACCTTTAACATACTTCGCAGTAAAGGCGTTTAGTGGCTGTGAAAGGAGGCTGCCTGCACCTGATAGTGCGGCAGAGGAGACCCCATTCCCGCTTCCCCCTGAACTACTTAATGGATCCGTAGCTATAAAGCTGCCGATGCTGAGCAGGGCAAATACCTGTTTGCCCATTTCGTTTGCATCCGGACGAATTTGATTCAATTGGTTATCTACCGCTCCATTTAATGCTTCCCGCTGATCAGAGGGTTGTTGTATATCAAAACTGATTTCTGGTTTGTCCATATCGCCTTTAATTTTCACATAGACTAAAAAATCCAGGTTTGTCATATACATATTTTTCTGTGCATCACTCATCCCTGTCATCTGGCCTTCCAGCAGTCCCAGGGGGGCAGCTTTGACGTGATAGACAGCACTCAGGTCGAGGTATGCGTCCATGAGATCACCTGACCAGATTATCTTGCTGGCCGCATCAATTTTAAAATTCTTTTTCAAAAACTCATTCAGACTCAGATGATAGCTTCCTTCAGAAACAGTATAGCTTCCGGTCAGGCTTGTAGTGCCATTGCGGTCGAGACTAAAGTTGAGATTGGCATCTCCCCTTACGACTACAGAGTCACCGGAAACGGGGTCTATCAGTATTTTCAACTTAGTATTTTTGTCAACTTCAATTGTAGCAGTCACATCTATTCCCATGGCAGTTACAGAATCTGATTTAGCAGACGCTTTGCCAGTCCCCCCACTGTTCCCCGCGCTGCCCCTTAAAGCTAACGTATCAGTGAATTCAACTATACCTTTGCTTTCCACTTCCGCCTGGTTGTCATTGGGGCGAACATAAATGAGGGAGCTGCCCTTATTGAGTTTAGCTTTTATATTCAGCACCGGATGTGCTACATCTCCCTTTAAGGAGATGTCACTGCTGAGCAAAATCTTTCCATAGTACGTGGGATTATCCTTTTGGGTAGTGTTCAGAGCCAGAAAATCAGTTGTTTTCAGATGTAAATCATAACGTATATTTGTAAAATTCTGCAGGTCCACGTATCCATTAAGAGCAGCTGTGTTATTCAAAGAATCTCTCAGTTCAAAAGAGTTAAATTTTATTTTTTTGGATTCCAGTACAATGCTTGCATTGTCTATTTTCAGATAAGAAGCAATAATGCCTGGTTTCATTCCGGCCTTGATAAAATTCAGTTTTCCGGAAATGTCAGGGGCGCCGGCTGTTCCGGAAACAGTCAGTTTCCCATTCATTGATCCCGATAGGTCGCTTACCTCATGGAAAGTAAAAGGTTCTGCACTCCCCAGATTCAGATTTTGAATATCCAGCAGCAGGTGGAGGTTGTTTTCATTAACACCTGTCAAATAATAGCCTGACATAGTCAAATCATTTTGATTTCCGGTAACATTCAGTTTCAGGTTGTATTTATCAGCACTCCCCAGATTATCAGCATGCAGCGTCATCTCTCCAATAGCTGCCCCCTGGTAAACCAAATCCTTCACTGTCATATCTGATATAAAGCCGGTCGCATTTCCCTGTTTCCTTAAAGCAAATGTTCCATCAACAATACCCTTTATCAGGCTATCCTTATGCTCAATTATTCTGGAAATATCAGTGAGTGAGAAATGATTAAATTTTACCTGAAGCTCCTGAGCTGATTGCTGATGTGCGCTGTTTAAAGAATTTGATTGCTGATTTGCGCTGTTTACCGAAACTGATTCATTTCCCTGTGATAGAACGAACTGATGGACCAACAGACCTTGTTTCCCGTATCCTATGTAATTGCTGGAATCTATTTTCCAGTTAACCTGATTCAATACCAGATCAGGATTCAGGTGCAGCTGCAATTCTCCACGCGGTTGCTTTAGTACTCCACCAATAGAAATCAGTAGTGTGCTATCACCTTTTTTCGTACTGTCCTCTTTCAAAGCGTTCAATTGAAAGCTGGCTTCATTGTTCGCGACTACACCTCCGGAATTTATGTTTTCAATCCTTAGCTGAGCGCTGGAAACCGCTGCAACCTTAAGGGAATAACCCAAAGCTTCGGTGCTTGTATTCACGCTAAGCTTTAAACTGTCCAGCTCCGTCCCGGCATAGATGAGCTGAGGTACAGTTATTTCAAGTCCTGATTTTTTTGTGAAGCTGTTGTAGTTTCCCTTTATTTCGGATGGCAATAATTGCTGGAGCTGAGGGGCAAAAAGCTCTGCCAGTTTGCCCGGGTTTCTTAGACGGAGGTTAAAACCGAAATTCTGTACGGCGGCTTTTTCCTGTTTCTGTACAGTGGCTTGTTCCTGTATTTTATCAGGAGATAAGTCGAAATAAGTTTTCAATTGCTGAGCTACGACTTGCGGGATTAACTCCAGATTAAATGTTCCTTTCATCTCTGCACTCACCGGTCCGGATTGCAGAACAAGTTCAGCCAGACTATCCTTATAATCTGAACTAAGCAGGATAGAATCCAGGACATAGTTTGTATTGTTACTAACAATCATTCCATTCAGGAAGGAGAGATTCCCAATGATGTTTTTGTTCTTTTCTTTACTTAGGTCAGCCGAAAGTAATCCGCTTAATATCCTTCCATTCAGAGCTGCTTTCAAAATGTTGACATTCAATTCAGCTTGAAAATAGTTGGTGCTCAACCCTTTTCCTTTTACATCTGCGACAAGGCTGATTGGGCCGATATGGTCTGAGTGATGAATTAGTTCACCAACATCCAGATTTATCATACTCATATTGGCTGAATAAGATTGTTCCTCATTCCCTGTTTTCAGGTTTGTTTTTGCATTTATTTTTAATTCGCCAATTGTCGAGTGGAGTTCAACACCAATATCAAATACCTGAACATTTCCTTTCACCTGACCATTCATCTGAAGGAATTCGGGTAAAGAAATGGAAGCTGGAAGCATTCCTGAAGGCAATAGGATTTCAAGATCTTTTTTACCGGTTTTGAAGTCTATCAGGTGGATGTCAGCAAACATTTTTTTAGAATCACCCAGGCACAGGAATTCTCCTTTCAGTTTCAGAACGGTACTCAAGCCGGCAGATAATTCAAGGTTCTGGATCCTGAGTTTAGTTTCCGTCCCCTCTAAAGTAGTTTGTATATGCACCAGCGTATTTTGATTTTTTTCAAAAAGGTTTTGTTGAAGTAATGCCGGATGAATCAGAACAATATCCGAAAAAGCGATCGTTGAATTTTTTATATTAGCTTGTAGGTATAACCGGCTAATGGAGTCAAGCAGAGTACTAAGTGCATTGTATTTTACAGAAAGAGAGAAAGCAATCTTACTTTTCTCCGTTTGAAGTTCAAATTGATCGAGCGATAAATGTGTAGAATCAAAGTTGAACCGCGCATTGACCTGTGTCAGGTGGAGTCCGCATTTTTCCTGAACCTGCATTTGAAGCAGATTGAACGAACCTTTATGAGGGCTCACAAAAACATCCCGGCAATGAATTTGAAAATCAGACAAGGACAAATGGTTGGGGTCGAGACCTTCCTCCAATACTGCATTATTCAGGTTCTCATAATCAATAGACGTATTTGCGACATCCAGATTTGTTATGTTTAAGAACCAGGAAGAATCTGATTTCTGATCCGCTGGATTTGTTTGTGTTTTTTTCATTCCAAAACCATCCAGAACACACTTAAACGTCCCCAATTGTAATCCTGCATTTATTCCGCTTTGACCATCTGCATAGATGAGGTGAATGTCCTTTAGTTTTATTGTTGTAACTGAAAACCCCCAGGCCGGCAAAGTATTGGAGGACGTTTTTAAACTGTCCGCATGCTTCCCGGAAGAAAAAGCGTCCAGAATAAAAGAATAATTAAATAAGGAATCATGAACCGGACGTCTGATATGGCTTTTAAGATTTTCAACATCAATAACATTCAGCACTACTTTCTTTGAAAACAGATCGATCAGATTCACATCGAGCTTTAACAGATGTATATTCAACAGCGTATCCTTATGTAAATCTTCCACATATAAACCCTGCAGGACAATGGACTTGGGAAAGGTGATTGTAATTCTTCCCAGCGTAACTTTACTTTTTATTTTTTTGGGAAACAAAACCAGTAGCTTTTTGTATCAGGAAGTTCTGAACAGATGCCAATTGCAAGGCAAGGACTAAAACCAGAATTAAAGCGACAGCCACTCCGGTCAATCCTAAAAAGATTTTTAGAGCCTTATTTAAAATTACTTTATACTTCACGCTTATTCTTTCGTGCTGATGATGAACTAAAGATGTTTGTTTTTGAAGGGAAATGGATTACATAATTTTATTAAATACTTATAGTTTTCAGCATATAGTAATTGTGTAACTTATTTATAAAATAGTGCAACAGTCTCCGGATGGATATTTTTCATCTTTATTAACATTCTTCATTTAGAAATAAACCAGGTTGTGTGAAAGTTTTATCAGAAAGGAAAACAACATTTTTCTTGCTCCTTGCTATTGTCATCCTCGGTGTGGTATTGGCTGTTTTCTATTACACCAACAATAGGGTAAAGACAACAAATATCATGGTTGAGCA
>JABDEY010000013.1 GCA_013286805.1 Bacteroidota bacterium
GTTGGGGTTATGCATTCTTAGTCAATATCTTGTGAACAGGAAGCGTTTGAACGAATGAACAATCAGCTTTCCGAAAGGAAATATGTTATTATCGGGATAGTCGCATTCCTCGGAATCGTTTATATGTTCAGGCTGTTTTATCTGCAGATCGTTAATAACAGCCTGAAACTGGAAGCAGAACACCAGGCCTTTCACTATCAGACTCAGTATCCCCCGCGTGGATATATTTTCGACAGGAATGGTAAATTGCTCGTATTCAATGATGCTGCTTACGACCTGATGGTAACCCCAAAACAGGTGTCAAATCTGGATACCGCTACATTGTGTACGATAATTGGAATTAGCCGTGAATCATTTCTCAGAAGAATGAAAAAGGCCAGGGAAAAACCTAATTCACCCCGCAGAGCTTCCATATTTGAAAAACAAATTTCGGCAGAAACATATGCTGCCCTTCAGGAAAAACTTTACCGGTTAAAAGGTTTTTTTGTTCAGTCACGCACCTTGCGAAAATACCCCTTCCCATCAGCCGCACATTTACTTGGATATGTCGGGGAGGTCGATAAATCTGTTACGGATGTTAATCCTTATTATAAAGATGGCGATTATATTGGCATCAGCGGAATAGAAAAATCCTACGAAGAGGAACTTAGAGGAAAGAAAGGGGTCAAGATATTGATGGTTGACGTTCATAACAGCCCTAAAGGAAGTTACATGAATGGCATGTACGATACGATATCCTATCCGGGGAAAGGACTTACCTGTACGCTGGACCGTGACCTGCAGATGTATGGCGAATTGCTTATGCAGAACAAAATCGGCAGCATAGTAGCCATTGAACCCTCCACCGGTGAAATCCTGGCACTGGTTACCAGCCCCACATACGACCCGAATTTACTGGTGGGCCGGGACCGTTCAAAGAATTATGCCAAACTTGCACTGGATTCAATAAATGTACCGCTCTATAACAGGGCCTTACAGGCTTCCTATCCTCCCGGTTCAACATTTAAACTGGTAGATGGATTAATTGCCCAAAACGAGGGTGTATTGCATTTGGATACCCGCTACCCCTGCGCTATGGGCTATCCGCCGGGGGGAGGTCACCCTAAGTGTGAAGCTCACCCCTCCCCCTGTAATTTTCTGACATCCATCGAGTATTCCTGCAACTCCTATTATTCATATGTATTTAAATCCATCATGGACAATAAGAAATATGCCGGAATGAATGAAGCTTTTGAAAGCTGGCGCAATTATGCATTGAGTTTTGGAATTGGTAAAAAATTAAATTCAGACCTGCCAAATGAACTGAGAGGTTTTTTACCTACAATTAAATATTACGATAAGGTATTTGGCGTAGGTGGCTGGAAAGTCTCAACAGTCATTTCCTTAGGAATTGGGCAGGCCGAACTTCTGATTTCGCCTTTACAGAATGCAAACATTGTAACGACAATTGCCAACAAAGGATTTTATTATATACCGCATATTATTAAAGCAATCGACAAGGATGAAAATCATCCGAAATTAATACGGTTTAAAGAAAAACAAATTCCACTTGTTACCGATACAGCACTTTATAACCATACCATCGGCGGAATGACACTGGTTGTTGAAAGCGGAACTGCTGCAGGGGTGAAAATGAATGATATAACAATGTGTGCCAAAACAGGAACCGCACAGAATCCTCACGGCAAGGATCATTCCGTTTTTGTTGCATTTGCCCCAAAAGAAAATCCAAAAATAGCCATCTCCGTGGTTGTGGAAAACGGAGGGTGGGGGGCTCAATGGGCTGCTCCAATTGCCAGCCTGATGATAGAAAAATATATCAGAGGCTACATTACCAGACCCGATATGGAGAAACGAATGCTGGAAGGCAATCTGCTTGAAAATGCAACGAAAGGGAAAATAGCTGAATTTAAAAGCAAGGTGATCAAAAAAGAAAAAGCGGAACTGAAAAAACAACAGCAAAATGGCAAGGAGCAGGTTAAGTAGTTCTACTCTTTTCATAAACATTGACTGGATAACAGTTGGCCTTTATTTTGGCCTTATTCTGTTTGGTCTGGCCAATATTTACTCGGCAGTGTATAATGAAGATCACCCCGCTGTTTTTGATTTCAGCCAAAAATACGGCAAACAGGTTGTCTGGATAGGCACTGCATTTGTACTCGCAATTATTATACTCATTATTGACGCAGAATTTTATACGACCTTTGCCTACCCTATTTTCGGAATTGCATTAGTTTCTTTTATTGCTGTTTTTATTCCCGGCCTGGGCAAGGAAGTAAAAGGAAGTCATTCCTGGCTGAATATTGGGAGCATTGCCATACAACCTGCTGAATTTGGCAAGTTTACAGTTGCCCTGGCCCTGGCAAAATTACTCAGCCAAATGAACATTAAAATGACAGATTTGTCAACTAAACTTTACTCGGCAGCTATCATCGTATGTCCGATTATTATTATCATACTCCAGCATGAAACAGGTGTCGCTCTGGTCTATTTGTCCTTCATCCTGGTTTTATACCGGGAAGGTTTATCCGGCAATTTTTTACTGCTTGGTGCAACTGCTACCATTCTGTTCATTGTTTCTTTATTATTCAGTCAGGTTTATATTATTTCGGCCCTTGTAATGATCGCTCTGCTTGCCTCAGCACTTGTGAAAAAGAAAAAAGGAAATTTTATTGCAATTGGGATCAGCCTTCTGATTACTTGTGGTATTGTACTGGGCACGGATATCGCTTTTCAAAAGCTCAAAGGCTACCAAAAAACCCGTATTGATGTTTTTCTTGGAAAGGAGATAGACAAGGATAAGACAGGATACAATGTTAATCAGGCTAAAATTGCAATCGGTTCCGGTGGTTTTTGGGGAAAAGGTTATCTCTCGGGCACCCAGACCAAATTTGAGTTTGTTCCTGAGCAGGATACTGATTTTATTTTTTGCACCGTTGGTGAGGAATGGGGATTTGCAGGCTCTATAACCGTCATTGGGTTACTTATTACACTCATTATCCGGGTCATATTTATGGCTGAACGACAGCGTTCACCCTTTAGCCGGATTTATGGCTACGGAGTTGCTTCCATTTTCTTTTTTCATCTGATGGTGAATGTTGGAATGACGATTGGCCTTGCACCGGTCATCGGAATTCCATTGCCCTTTTTTAGCTATGGGGGCTCCTCTTTATGGTCTTTTACTATTCTGTTGTTTATCTTTATTAAGCTTGATTCTCACAGGTTGCAGGTATTCAGATAATTCATTTTCTGTTTTTCTGTTCAAACTCCCTGATCAGCTCCTCATCGGACTTACCCAGATTATTAATAGAGGCTTTTGAATCATCTGCTATTTTGGTATTCGGATATTGTAAAATTACCTGGGTGTAGATTTCTTTGGCATGGACCATATCTTTCAACTGATTTTCATAGATAAAACCCTGTAGGAATAAAGCAAAATCTGCTTTCTTATGTTTGGGGTAAAATTCAATCACTCTTTTAAAAAGGTCTATGGCCGTGGCACTTTCATTCAGATTCATGGAAATGTCTGCTGCTTTGTACAGGTAATCTGAGGCATATGCATCGTCCGGATAATTATTAAAAAAATCAAGATAGGCAGTTACCATTTCGGCGCCCTGCTGGTGATTGATCGTCTGATCCGAACGCAACTTTTGTTCCAGGATTTGTATGTGATGGATCAGGGTATCCCGATCAGGTTTTGTTCCTGGCTTAGTTGTTGAAGATTTGGGATCATTACAGGAACAGGCAAGGATAGCAAGAGCCATTATGGTAAAAAGGGTTTTCATAATAAAATATTTACTTTTTTTTATAGAATTTCATTTTATAAGCCACGTCCACCTTCCCCTTTGAAATATCATTCAGTTTTCCTTTCAGCATTTTTCTCCGCATAGGGTTGACACGATCTACAAAAAGTTTCCCAAAAATATGATCGTATTCATGCTGGATGATTCTGGCAGCAATTCCTTCAAAAGATGCCTCATGACTTTTAAAAAGCTCGTCCATGTAACGAATTCTGATTTTGGGAAGTCGCTCTATATCTTCCCGGATTTTGGGGATACTAAGGCATCCTTCATTGAACTTCCAGGTCTTACCCTCTTCTTCAATAATCTGAGCATTAATGAACACTTTCTTAAAATCCTTTAGGCCTTTATATTCTTCGAGAGGTTTGCCATCCTCATCCTTATCTTTTGCAAAAGGGGATGCATCCACGACAAAAAGGCGTATGGACTTACCCACCTGAGGAGCTGCAAGACCTACTCCACTGGCATCATACATCGTTTCAAACATGTCAGCAATCAACTGAGTCAGGTCAGGGTGGTTTTCATCAATCTCCTGCCCTATTTTTTTTAAAATCGGGTCTCCGTATGCAATAATGGGCAAAATCATTTCAAAGTTTTGCTTTGGTTTTCCTTCATTTCCATATAAGATTGCAGAATAATTGTCGCACTGATCCGGTCAACTGTTTCTTTATTTTGTCTGTCCTTTTTCTTCATACCACCATCAATCATTGTCCGAACAGCGAGTTTTGAGGTAAAACGTTCATCCATCCGTTCAACCGGAATCAGTGGAAAATTCTTTTGTAAGGTTTTTACAAAAGAAGCAATCTGTATTTCAACATGACTTGCTTCATTATTCATTCGTTTAGGTTCTCCTACCACAATACAGGCAATTTCTTCCGTATTCAGGTACTCTTTCAGAAACGCAGTAAAATCCTTTGAATGGATGGTCGTAAGACCGTTAGCAATTAGTTGATTGGGATCGGTGACTGCAATCCCTACCCGTTTTGTTCCATAGTCAATTGCCATTATACGAGCCATGCTGCGAAGTTAAATTTAATTGTCAATTGTTAAACAGGATTTGATATATTTATGCCCCTTAGACGCAGATTTATATATGCAAAAAATTATTGAAGCTGCCTGGCAAAACAGGGAGTTGCTGAAAGACCCGAAAACACAAAATGCAATCCGGGAGGTTATTCAACTTCTTGATAAGGGCGAAATCAGGGTAGCAGAACCTTTAGCAGGTGACTGGCGACTAAATGACTGGATAAAGAAGGCAATTATTTTGTACTTCCCTATTCAGCCCATGAAAACATGGGAAACGGGGCCGCTTGAGTTTTATGACAAGATGGAATTAAAACACGACTATGAATCAATAGGTATACGTGTGGTACCCGGTGCAATAGCTCGTTATGGGTCCTTCCTGGCCAGGGGGGTTATTTTGATGCCTGGGTTTGTTAATATCGGAGCCTATGTGGATACCGGCAGCATGGTTGACACCTGGGCCACCGTTGGTTCATGTGCGCAAATTGGGAAAAACGTGCATCTGAGCGGAGGGGTTGGTATTGGTGGTGTTCTTGAACCAGTGCAGGCAGCTCCGGTTATTATAGAAGACGATTGTTTTATTGGTTCCCGTTGTATCATCGTGGAGGGTGTCCGGGTACAGAAACAGGCAGTTTTAGGTTCAAATGTCGTATTGACCAAATCAACTAAAATAATTGATGTCAGCGGGGAAAAACCAGTTGAGTATAAAGGCTTGGTCCCCCCTTCTTCAGTGGTGATTCCGGGATCCTATACAAAGAAGTTTCCTTCCGGTGATTTTCAGGTACCCTGTGCTTTGATTATTGGTAAGCGAAAAGAAAGTACTGATCTGAAAACATCTTTAAATACCGTACTAAGAGAGTTTGAAATTGTAGTTTAAAAATCTTTCCTATGAAAACTTTAAAAAGTATAATCATCATTGCCTGCCTTGCCCTGCCAGCTTTAAAAGCCGTTGCAGATGAAGGTATGTGGCTGCCGCAGTTATTAAAAGATTTGAATGAAGGGGACATGAAAAAATTAGGATGTAAACTCTCTGCGGAAGACATCTTCAGTGTGAATCATTCATCTCTGAAGGATGCTATCGTTTTATTTGGCGGAGGATGTACAGGGGAAATGGTTTCAAATGACGGACTATTGTTAACTAACCACCACTGCGGTTATTCAAGTATTCAATCACATTCCAGCGTTGAACATAATTATCTCAGCAATGGATTCTGGGCTAAAAACAGATCCGAAGAGCTTTCAAATCCCGGACTTACCTGCACCTTTGTTATCCGGATTGAAAATGTAACAAAGCAGGTATTGGAAGGCGTTTCTGATACATTGAATGAGCTGGCAAGAAATAAAATGATTGAACTAAAATGCAAAACCATCGAGGCCGAAACAATAAAAGGGACAGGATATCAGGCTAAAATAAAAGCTTATTTCTATGGCATCGAATTTTATATGGTTGTATCGGAGACGTATAAAGATGTTCGCCTTGTTGGAGCTCCCCCGGAGTCCATAGGCAAATTTGGTGGCGACACGGATAACTGGATGTGGCCCCGTCATACAGGTGATTTTTCTGTTTTCCGTATTTATGCAAATGAAAAAAACGAACCGGCCGAATATGCAGCCGGCAACAAACCTTACCATCCGAAAAACTTCCTGAGTATTTCCCTGAAAGGTTACCAGAAGGGGGATTTCACAATGACGTATGGGTTTCCGGGTAAAACATTTGAATACCTTACTTCACAGGGCATTCGTCTGGTGACTGATCAATCCAATCCACTCAAAATAAAGATCCGCGAAAAGCGGCTGGATATATGGACAAGTGCCATGAAAAGCAGTGATAAAATTCACTTACAGTATTCCAGTAAATATGCCGGCATCAGCAATTATTATAAAAAATTTCAGGGAGAAGATAAAGGAATGCGTATGATGAATACCATTGCCATGAAAGAGGATCTTGAAAACAGATTTCAGGACTGGGCCGGGAAAAATAAAAACAGGGAGTATATAAACCTGCTTGCCGGATTTAAAATGAATTACGAAAAACTGTATCCCCTGCAAATGGAAAATGATTTGTTTACCGAATGTGCCATGGGAATTGAGCTTTTAAGTTTCGCCAATAAGTTCAATAATCTGGTTAAAATAAGTAAAGATCCTGCCAGTACGGATGCACAGATTAAAACGGAGGTAGAGTTAATGAAGAAAGAGTCCACCCGCTTTTTTAAAGACTACGATGCTCCCACCGACCAGAAAATGCTTGCTGCTTTATTAAAAATGTACAGTGAAACATCCAAAACAAATCGCCCCCTTTTGTTTGACAACATAAAAATCAATTACGACAATAATTTTACAAAATATGCGAAGGAGATTTTTAAATTCAGCTGGTTGACGAATGAAAAGAAAGTTAATGACTTCCTTTCAAATTACGAAAAGGGTAAATGCAAGAAACTTCAAAAAGATTTCGGGTTCATTCTGATGGATGAACTGGTAAGCAACTTCAAAACCAATATTGCTCCGGGGTATAACAGTGTACAGGTCAAATTGGAAACATTATACCGCGAATGGATCAAGGGCCTGAGAGAAATGCAAACGGAACGAAAATTCTGGCCGGATGCAAATTCTACTCTCAGGGTGGCTTACGGAACAGTCGAACCCTATAAACCTTATGATGGGGCGCTTTATGAAATCAAAACCACACTCAGCGGAGTTATTGAAAAAATGGATAATACTAACCCCGAATTTACAGTGCCGGATAAATTGCTGGCGCTCTATAACAAAAAGGATTTTGGGCAATATGCCGAGAATGGAGACATCCCGGTTGCTTTTATAGCAACCAATCACACTACAGGCGGGAACTCTGGTTCCCCATTATTAAACAATGAAGGACAATTGCTTGGCCTGAATTTTGATACTGCATGGGAAGGAACCTTGAGTAATTATCATTTTACAGAAGAGCGGGTTCGTAATATCAGTGTAGATATCAGATATGTTTTATTCCTGATTGACAAATTTGGAGATGCCGGGTATCTGTTGGATGAAATGAAATTGGTAAAATAGTCTGTGACCGGTAAGCGGTGATCGGTGGTCGGTTTGCGGCGATTAGCAAAATAGTGGAGCATAGAGTAGTATACATTGGGATGAAAAGATTTTTTTTTATATCACTTTTAACGTTCATCTACTCATTTTATAGCTATAGCCAGACTGCTATTCCGGTATTGAATCAGGAAATAGTGGAGTATGTGACCAGCGTCATCGGAAAAAAAGTTGACAGGGGAGAATGCTGGGATCTGGCAAATGAAGCGCTGACAAAAGCCAATGCAAAATGGAATGGCAATTACAAGTATGGAAAGCCCTTAAACCCTATGAAAGACACCATATATCCAGGAGATCTGATTCAATTTGAGAACGTTTTGCTGAAATACAAGAAAGATGGAAGGCAGTATACAGAGCAAATGGCACATCATACGGCTATTGTTTACCAGGTGAATGCAAAAGGCGTTTACCTCATTGCTCACCAGAATACGGGTCAGCATGGCCGTAAAGTGGGTATTAGTGATTTGAATTTAACAGACATAACCAAGGGAAAAGCTACGTTCTACAGACCCGAATCAAATTAAAATACATTGAGAATACTTATCATTCAAACAGCTTTTACCGGTGATGTTATACTCGCTACACCGCTGATTGAACAATTAGGGGATATTAATCCAAAACCTGTTCTGGATTTTCTGCTTCGTTCCGGTAATGAAAATTTGCTTGAAAATAATCCAAAGTTAAATGAAGTGCATTCCTGGAATAAAAAGGAAAATAAAATTCAGAATTTATTTACTGTTATTAAAAAGGTACGTAGAAACAAATACGATATTGTTATAAATCTTCACCGGTATGCAAGTTCTGGCTTGATCACTTTATTTTCAGGAGCGAGTCAGAAAAGAGGGTTTGATAAAAACCCGCTTTCCTTTTGCTATTCTAAAAAAATAATTCATGAAATCGGGAACGGGAAGCATGAAGTAGAACGTAATCTCGAATTGATAGCTGATTTAGTTAACGGACGGTTTACTCCTCCTAAACTTTACCCCTCTTCAGGAGATTTAAAAGCAATGGAGCGATTCAAGGCAAAGCCATACATATGCATTGCCCCTGCATCCGTTTGGTTCACAAAACAATTTCCCCCTGAAAAATGGGTAGAATTTATCCTTAGCAGCAGCGCAGCAGTTATCTGCCTTCTGGGTGCCGCTGCCGACGCAACTGTTTGTGAGTGGATAAAAAGCAGGTCCGGGGACAAAGTTGTAGTAAACCTTTCAGGGAAATTAAGTTTTTTAGAATCAGCAGCTTTAATGAAAGACGCCAAAATGAATTATGTAAACGATTCTGCACCATTACACATAGCATCCGCAATGAATGCACCAGTTACGGCCATCTTTTGCTCCACCACGCCTGCCTTTGGTTTCGGGCCCTTATCGGACAAGTCTAAAGTTGTTGAAACATTAGAACAATTGAGTTGTAAACCCTGTGGCTTGCATGGATTCAAAGTCTGCCCTCAGGGACATTTTAAATGTGCTTTGACGATTGGGGTTAATACTATATAGAATCTGAAATGGAAGCTGACCTTCAAAATGCATATGCTGTTTTACAAAGAGGAGGGGTCATCCTCTACCCTACTGACACAATATGGGGTTTGGGGTGCGATGCTACAAATGCCTCAGCTGTTGCCAAAATAGCAGCTATCAAGCAAAGGGTCGAATCTAAGAACCTGATTGTTTTGATAGAAGATAAGAACCAACTGTTGAAATATGTATCTGAGATTCCTGAAGTTGCCTGGGATCTCATTGAAAATACCGAGCAACCACTAACGCTGATTTATGATCAGGCAAAAGGACTTGCCCCGAATATAACCGGGAAGGACAATTCAGTTGGAATTCGCATAACTACAGATGAATTTTGTAAAAAGCTAATCAGGAAATTTGGTAAGCCAATTGTGTCCACTTCGGCAAATTTAAGCGGAGAAATGGCTCCGGCCCTATTCAGTGAGATTAAGGACGAACTAAAAAAGCAGGTTGATTACATTGTTCTCCACAGGCAAAACGACGCCAAAAAGGGGCAAGCTTCAACAATTATAAGAATTGCATTAAACGGTGAGTTTAAGATAATCAGGAAGTAAAGCGGCGCTCATTGGCGCCTGATCCTATATACAGGTGCTTAGTTCAGCTCAATACTTTTTTAACAAGGTCAGCAGCCTCCTTCAATTCAACTGCAGAGAATACTTTCAGTCCGGAATCGGCTATCAGCTTCTTGGCTTCAACAGCATTTGTTCCCTGTAATCGAACAATGATTGGAATTGAAATATTGTCAATATTTTTATACGCATCCACGATACCTTGGGCAACACGATCGCAGCGGACAATGCCACCAAAAATGTTCACCAGAATAGCCTTCACGTGAACATCTTTCAGAATGATACGAAATGCTTTTTCAACACGTTCCGCATTTGCTGTACCTCCTACATCCAGGAAATTGGCAGGCTCCCCTCCTGATAATTTAATGATATCCATGGTAGCCATAGCTAACCCGGCCCCATTCACCATACAACCAACATTTCCATCCAGCTTTACATAATTAAGACCCGATTTACCTGCTTCCACTTCCATCGCATCCTCTTCCAATTCATCACGCATAGCTGCATAATCCGGATGCCGAAAAAGCGCATTATTATCAAGACTTACCTTGGCATCAACCGCAATTATTTTATTGTCCGATGTCTTCAAAACCGGATTGATTTCAAACAGACTTGAATCGGTCTGTTCATATGCTTTATACAGGTTGGCAATGAATTTAGTCATTTCCTTGAAAGCCTGACCGTCCAAACCAAGGTTGAAGGCTATTTTACGGCATTGAAAACCCTGAATTCCAACTTTAGGATCCACATCTTCTTTAAATATTTTTTCAGGGGTTTTGTCTGCCACTTCCTCAATATCCATTCCTCCCTCCTGAGAATATACAATCGTATTGTGACCCTTTTTACGGTCAAGCAAAACACTCATATAAAATTCCTGAGTTTTGCTTTCCCCGGGGTAATACAAATCCTCTGCAATCAATATTTTATGGACAATCTTGCCCTGAGGTCCTGTCTGGCGGGAAACTAGCTTCATTCCGAGAATAGCTGTTGCTTTCTCCTTTACCTCATCAAGTGACTTGGCTAATTTAACCCCTCCGGCTTTACCTCTTCCACCTGCATGAACCTGAGCCTTTACAACCCAAATGGATGTTCCGGTCTTCTGCTGCAAGGTTTTCGCTGCTTCAACAGCTTGTTCGGGTGTCTCTGCAAGAATTGCCTCCCCGGTAGCAATTCCAAAACTTTTAAGTATTTGCTTACCCTGATATTCGTGAATATTCATAGTTTGAGTTTACATGAAAGTCCAAATGCCTTTCTAATTATGCGCTCAAATGTAGAAAAAATTGAACAGCCGGATCAAAATGCACCATGAAAATTATTTCTTTTTCTTCACATACCCAAAGTATACGCTGAATCCCAATTCGACAAAACTCATATTGCCCTTTGCTTCAGCCGCGGAATAGGATGCGAACTGATTCAAAGCAATATCATTGGGATTAAACGCATGATTCAGCATAGTGTAGCTTACTGAAAAGCCGAGTCCAAAATGATCTTCAACACTGAATTGGATTCCACAGGCAGCCTGAACAAAGATTGCATTAAAAGTTTTGTTTAATTCAGC
Organism: Bacteroidota bacterium; assembly: GCA_013286805.1. GTDB lineage: Bacteria > Bacteroidota > Bacteroidia > JABDFU01 > JABDFU01 > JABDFU01. The sequence goes on from JABDEY010000013.1 coordinate 11,546, forward strand.
AGGAGGTACAACAGGTACAGCAATCTGAACCTCTGTAAATTTGGAAAAGCTGGGGCCCACGGCAATGGAAGTTGTCAAAAAGTTTCCGGGAGAAAAATAATACGCATGACCAAGATTCAACCCACCGGAATTCACCTGATACAAATCGCTCAGATCGTAGCCACCGGCGGCATTCACAGAAGTACTGATCACTTTATTAGTTGGCACTTTATAAAGAGAATTACTACCACAAATACCAATATAAAAATTCTGAAACAACATCACATTTGCAGAACCATTCAGGGTGTAAATTCCAACAAAGGAATTCCGAAAAGCAGTGTTCGTAACCGGACTTGGTACAAGGCATTCCACGTAGTCATTGAAACGAAAGGGTGCGTGATACGAGTCTTCCTCCTGCCCATTTGCAGATAAAAAACCTATTAGTATTAAAACAACAGAGAAGAATTTATTCACCACTCAGCTATTAAAATAAATCAAAAAGCCAATACTTAACAAGGTCTTCCTACGGTAACGAACTCTTTACGATAAAATTACTATTTTTATGTATCTTACTATGACAAAGCCACTTTTCAATAGTTATTTCCTTTTTTTTCTGATTTTGACAGCCTTTGCTTTAAGTTCCTGCAAAAAAGAATCAGATCAGCCTTCCTGGGATGTTGATATCCTTGCACCACTTATAAGCTCAAGCATGACCATCAACAATCTGGTCTCAGATACCCTCATCAAGATTAACCCTGACAGTACGGTTAATTTAGTTTACACTTCCAGCCTGATTAACTATTCGGCCGATTCTCTGGCTCAGATAAGGGATACGAATCTCGTCTCCGGATTTCCAATTTTCTCAGGAACCTTCCCTGGGGGCTATCAGATTGTTCCTTTAACGCCAACAGTAATGAATTTTCAGGTAAGTGGCGTGGTACTCAAAAAAGCTATCTTAAAAACCGAATTTATTAACATAATCATGTCCAACCCAATAGGTTGTACACTTATTTTTGACTATGAGGTTCCAGGAGCCACTTTGGGTGGTATACCATTCAGAGTGTTTGATTCCATACCCGGAAATACCAGGTACAGTAAAACTTTTTCTCTTGCAGGATATTCACTTGACCTGACCGGACCGGGAGGAACAAGTTCAAACACAATGTCCGTAAGTATTGTAGCCTATATTTCGAAAAATGTACTAAAATATACTATTCCAAATACCACAGCCCTGATTGATTCCAACAGAATTTATAATACCCAGGCTGAATATGTCCAGGGCTACCTTGGCCAGAGCACTAAGAATATAGGCCCCCAGAGATCCGCTTTTTCTCTTTTTAAATCCATCCGCTCAGGAATATTAAATTTCTCAAAAATCAATATAACACTCGATATGGACAATTCAGTTGGTGTGGATGCAACCATTAATCTCCTGAAAATAAGCTCAATTAATACAAAAACCGGAACAACCGTCAACCTTATTTGTCCTTCTGTCATTAATAACTCTATAAATGTTAGCAGAGCTTCTCAAACAGGTAATCCGGCATCTCCAGTGGATTCAACAATTAAATCGGTAGTGATCAACAGCAGTAATTCCAACATAAGCACCCAGTTCTTTGCCAACCTGCCAAATCAATTGGCTTATTCCCTGCAGGTGCTTGTTAATCCGCTTGGCAATATTTCAGGAGACAATGATTTTATTTATTCCGGCCACGGAATTAATGCCAACCTCCAGGTTAATATTCCGCTTTCAGCACTGGCCAGCAACCTCGTTTTAGCTGATACACTATTGCTTAACCTAAGCAATTCAAAGCAGATTCAGAAAGTAAATTCCGGTTCACTTTACCTCTATCTGACAAATGGATTGCCATTTAATGCACAAGTCCAGATTTATACGCTCAACAACATCAACAATAAATTAACAATAACAGATTCACTGATTCAGACGCCAAACAATACTATATTGAGTGCAAACATGGCATATATAGGTAACCTTTGGAAAGTCAGCTCATCTGTTAATAGCAAATTAGCAATTCCCCTGACAAAGAGTAAAATTAATAATCTGGTGAATGCTAAAAAAGTAATTGTTTTGGCGACATTCAATACTCCTGCACAGAATAACTTTATTAATATTTACAGCTATTACCAACTCGATTTTAAATTGGTTGCCGACTTTAATTACAACCTTTCTACCAAAAATTGAGAAAATTATTTTCGATATCGATTCTATTTTTGAGTGCAGGCTTGTTAAATGCACAGGACATGAGGGAGTGCTTCGATGCGAATTATTCAGACAAAAGATCCACCTTTAGTATTAATGCTGATGCCTTTTGCAATTCAAATTCCATTCCTGTAGATTTTGTGGATGCCCTCTACCTTGGACAAAATATCAGCAGCGGATTTATAAATAATGTGGCAGGCAATCTCAATGCTGAAAACCGGATTGGTGCTGAATTCAACTATTCGATTCATTATAGCTACAAACCCGATTCCTGCTCGCGCTACTCAAAGTTTGAATTCTTTTTCAGTATACAAAACCGTACACATCTGGATGGAAGGTTTTCAGGTGATCTTTTCAATCTGGTATTCAATGGGAATAAAATGTTTGCAGGTCAAACAGCCAATTTTGATAACTTCAATCTCAACCTGTTGCAGTATCAGCAATTTCAGATTGGAATTTGCAGTAAGATCAAAGCGGGGGGCATCCGTTACGGAATTGGACTGTCCGTTCTAAACGGACAGCAATATCAGAACATCCTTGCCAAAAAAGCTGAGTTGTACACCTCTCCTGACGGAGAATACATAAATTTCAACTCGGATATAACTTACAAACAATCCAACACCTCCAATACAAACTTAGGAAGTTCCAATGGGGCAGGTTTTGGAGTGGATGCATTCGCAGAAAAATCTTTTACGATCCGTGAAGAGCTAACAGAAAAAATAAAATTCGAACTTAAAGACATAGGAATGATTTGGTGGAATAAAAGTTCAAGGACCGCCGTAGCAGATTCACTTTACCATTACGATGGGATTTCAGTTAATAATATACTCGATCCCAAAAACTCAGCATTCAGTAAGCTTAACAGTGACAGTATTTTTAACAAAGTAGTGCAAAGCAATCCTGGCAAAATAGCTTCCGTATTACCCGGGATAATTCATTTTAATTCAGTAACTTCCTATAAAACATGGCAATTATCCAAAGGCATACGTTATATGTATGATGCCAATTATAAATTGAATGTCTATTTAACGGGGAATTATTTTATTACAAAAAGATTGATGGTTAGCCTTGGTGCAGCTTATGGAGGGTATACAGTGTTTAGTGTCAATACGGGGCTTGGAGCAGATCTTGGGAGTGGCTTTATTGTACATCTGTTTAGTAATAATATAGAAGGGTTTATTATTCCTCAGATTGCGTTGGGGCAGAGCGTTTCAGTTTCGATAATGAAACATTTCTAAAAAACTACCTATCATTTAAAATTGTTTTTCCAATTAATTCTGCTTTTAATTTGCGGCCTTCATCAGTTATATGGCCAAGGTCAATAAAAAATTCATTGTGCTTGCCAGTAATTGCGCTATCCAGATCAACAAAAGAGATTTTAGAAAGAAATTTTGCAGCAATCTCCTTCGTAATAACATTGCATTGGTCAATATTTGTGTGGCCTTCATACATTGCTATTGTTTCGTCGGTGGAGTGTGGAAGAGTTGTTAATACAACCTTAATACTATCTAAAATAGCCATCTGAATCTCAGTTTCAATATTTCTTCTGAAAGGTTTTAATTCATCAGTATTACCGTATGGATCAGCAACCCTATTTCTTTTTTTCTGAATATATGAACCCAATGTGACCCAATCCGGATTTGGATCATACTTGAATTTAAAAAATCTGTAAATTACGCTTGCCCTTATCAAATACCTGTCATAAACCCATGGAATTTCCCAGGATTTTAGAGCATGAGAATAATCACCCCTGAATTCATCTGGTTGGGCTCCTCTAATATGCTCTTCGTTCCAACCATGATGGATTATTACATAATCAGGCTTAAAATCAACAACTGTTGTCAGAAAAGTAATCATACTATGTTCTGTAGTCCAATACGCATGACCAAAATTCATAACCTCATAAGAGATTTTTTTGTCGGTTTGATGATTATTCAAATAATTTTCCAAAAGTTGAGGGTAACCGTCAGCGGTTGTTGATTCACCAAGACATGCGACACGAATTACTCCTATGGGCTTAGTATAATTAAAATCCTTTCCGACATAGCCGAAATTATTAAATGGACTTAGTTTCCCTAATGCCTTCGTGCCCTTCAATGCTATGTTTGGTTGTCCGACAAACTGTGTAAAAGGATGTCCGGTATAAGCACTTTGCAAAGGGTAAGTATAACTGCTTTGCTCACCCAGCGATATTTTCCTGCCTTCAGATGCGAAAATATTTATTCCGATGCGCGTTGATATTTCAATAAAAAGCAGAATTAAAAAACTAAAGTAAAATAAACTTCGACCAGCTGATATTTTCTTCTTTCCAAGAATAAACAAAACACTTATTAAAAGAACAATAAGGGTAACAACCCATAGGCTAAGGACCTCACTCTTCATCATTGGCCCCATTGAGAAAAGCGGTGCAAAAATAACAGGCAATAACAGAATACCTGAACAACATCCCAAAATTCCAACAAATTGATTAAATCGTGGCAGAAATGGCATTTTAGGGTTCTTGGAAACGTCCATATTATATATTTATCAAATCAAAATAGTTTTGCAGAGCAAATATAAAAAATTGAAATTCCCTTTTGAGTGTTCCTTAAATGAATATTAAGCAAAATAAAAAACATTATTTCACAGGGTATTGCGAAGGATGATCATTATACTACCGTAAAATTTATTTACCTTTAGGATAACTCGCTAATACAATGAGATTAAGACTCGTAGTCGTCCTTACGGCAGTTTGCTCTTTTACAATTTGTCAGGCCATCCCCGTAAAATTCAAACTTTCAATCGGGGGCAACGCTCCTGATGCCGGCTACTCAGCCATTCAAACATTTGATAAAGGTTATTTAGCAATAGGGTCTACAAGTAGCTATACTAAAGGGCTTTCCGATGTATATATTGTAAAAACTGATTCATTGGGCTCTCTTCTATGGGCAAAGCATTATGGAGGGGCAAATATTTATGCTGGCTACGCCGTTCAAGAAACAAATGACTCGTCCCTTATAATTGCCGGCTATACAAATAACACATCTGGCAATAATTATGAGATATTGCTATTGAAGTTGGACAGGTGGGGTGATTCCCTGTGGTCAAAAACCTACGGAGGTTCAGGGTGGAATTTTGGGTATAGTGTACGCCAAACGTTTGATGGGGGTTATATTATAGCTGGAGGTACATATTGCTATGGCGCAGGAGGAGAAGATTTTTGGATGATAAAAACAGATTTAAACGGTGATACATTGTGGACAAAGACTTATGGAGGCAGTTTAAATGATGAAGCACATTCAGTTCGTCAGACAAGTGATAGTGGCTATATATTAATCGGCACTTCTAAAAGCTTTGGAGATTCAAGTGGGAATGTTTATGTGGTAAAAACAAATGCTCTCGGCGATACCTTATGGACAAAAAACTACGGTGGACCTAAGGAGGCAGATGGTACTGACATTATTGAATGTAAAAATGGTGATTTTGCCTTTTGCGGCAGAACATACAGCTATCCACCTATTGGCTATTCAAAAATGTTCATGGACAGACTAAGTAAAAATGATTCTTTGTTATGGACAACGATTAACACCTTATACCTTCCTGATTCCTCTTATTCAAGTTTTGAGAGTATTGTCGAAACGAAGAGTGGAAATATTGCTGCCTCTGGAATAACCAAAGGCAAAGGTGGTGCTCAATATGATGGTGAATTAATTATAGTAAATGCCAACGGAAACTATTTTGGCGGATCAACCTTTGGCACCGCCCAAAACAGTGGTTTTTCTTCTTTGGCGGCCACACTGGACAATGGGTATATTTTATGCGGATATACTGACTCAACAAGTTCAGGCCCCGGGGAATCGAATTTATTTTTAGTCAAAACTGACTCTTCAGGGAACAGTGTAACTTCACCCTTCCTGCTATCCACAAAAACAATCCAAAACAGCATCCTAAACTCTGTCAGTGCCTATCCCAACCCATTCAGTTCCGACTTGAATATTATTCTTAACACCTCAGCAGAACTCAACCCATCTGAATTCAGATTTAGCATCAGAGACATAAGCGGACGATCCTGCAACGCTGACTGTAGTATAAGCTCCATATCAACCCATAGCCTTGAAATAAAACTAAACAGAGGAAATCTTCAACAAGGAATTTACTTTATTCAATACTACCTCGGCCAGCAGACAATTGGCGTATCGAAAGTTGTAATAGAATAGATATGCTTTGAAATTTTTTTGGGCAAACTAAAGAAATGAATGACAGCACTTATTTCTTATCCCGGTAGGACCTCGAAGAACTTCTCCCGCTGCCACTTCTGCCCCCACCTCCGCCATGCGAACCGGAGCCAGAACCCGACCCATAACTACGCTTGCGTTCTCCTCCGCCTGAACCGGAAGACCAGCCTTTTCCTCCACTTCGCTCTCCACCGCTTCGTTCTCCACCACTGCCTCTTTCTCCACTATTCCTGCGATAACCTCCTCCTCCATTACCTCCTCCATAACCACCTCCGCCGCCAAATGAAGAAGCTTCCCGTGGTATTCTTGCACCTGCGCCTGCAGATGGTTCCATTTTAACCGGACGACCGTTATGTTCAGCGCCAATCATTGCCGCAACCAGCTGATCATACAAAGCAGATTCCACCTCAACAAAAGAATAGGTATGTCTTACATCTGCAGCTACCACAGGGCCAGGGCTAATCTTACTGTAAGAATTAATAAATTGCTTCAATTTGGCATTATCCAGGTCATCCAATTGACCAAGGTTGACGAACATACGTTTAGTAGTGACGTTGCGCTCTTTCTTCATCTCTGAGCTGCCATGGGCATTCAGGTCAGCTGCATTTTTATAATAATCCAGAAAACGACTAAACTCATCTGTAATGAAACGCTTGATCAACTCCTCTTTGCTTAATTCTTTCAACTCCTCCATTATTTTTGGCAGGTATTGCTCGATCCCTTTTTCATTAACTTCTGTATTGTGAATTTTTTGCACCAGATGAAAAAGCTGTTTCTCACATACATCGAAACCGGTAGGAACTTTGCTTTCAGTAAATTTCTTTCCAAGCATACGTTCCAGCATCCGGATTTTGCTGAACTCCTTCATGTTTAATATGACAATGGAGGTTCCTGATTTACCAGCCCTTGCAGTACGGCCGCTACGGTGGGTATAGCTTTCGATTTCATCCGGCAAGTTGTAATTAATCACGTGCGTAATATCATCTACGTCAATACCCCTTGCAGCCACATCTGTTGCGACCAGCATTTGTATAGTCTTGGCACGAAAACGTTTCATCACAAAATCCCTTTGGGCCTGTGACAAATCTCCATGCAGGGAATCTGCACTGTAACCGTCCCTGATCAAAGAGTCTGACACTTCCTGAGTTTCAGATCTGGTACGACAAAAAACAATTCCATATACTCCGGGATTATAATCCAGAATGCGTTTAAGAGCGTTATAACGATCCCTTGCATGTACCACATAATAAACGTGCTTAATATTCTCAGCACCCTGATTGCGGTTTCCCACCGTAATTTCATGAGGAGCCTCCATGTACTTTTTGGCAATCCGGGAGACTTCAGCAGGCATGGTAGCCGAAAACAACCATACATTTTTGTCTTTAGGTGTATGCGAAAGAATACTGTTCAGGTCTTCCTGAAAACCCATGTTCAGCATTTCATCAGCCTCATCCAGCACAGCCCATTGCACTAACTTAATATCAACCAACCTGCGATCAATCATATCCACCATTCGACCCGGGGTTGCAACAACTATCTGAGATCCTTTACGAATATCACGGGCCTGACCGTCAATACTTGCGCCTCCATAGATTGCGGTGACATTGGCATTTGGTAAAAATTTCGTATAGGACTTAATGTCTTTTGTAATTTGCAGACACAATTCACGTGTAGGGCAAAGTATCAGGGCCTGAACATTTCTTTTATTAAAATCCACCAGCTGAGTTAATGGCAGACCAAAGGCGGCGGTCTTACCTGTACCTGTTTGCGCCAATGCAACTAAATCTTTGTTTTGTTTTAACAGAACAGGAATTACCTGTTCCTGTATAGGTGTTGGATTTTCAAAACCCAGTTCAGTGATAGCTTTCACAACATCCCCGCTTATTCCCAACTCTTCAAATCGATTCATTTTCCGCTATTTGATAAGCCGCAAAGGTACGAAAAAAATGCCACCCTTAGGTGGCATCCTAGTATTGCACAGATCTGTAAGCCGGGTTCTGTATCCGCTCCGCTTGTAACGGAGTAGCTTCTATCATTTATCTGGACCAGTCATTGCTGCCTGGTTCAAGCGACCTACCCATTCCGATACCCGCTTTTTGCGAATTGAAGCGAGCAGCTTCAAAATCGGAACTTATTTGGTCTTTCAACTCCCGAGGTTTTCCCTACTGTATGTTACCACAACAGTCCGTGAGCTCTTACCTCACGTTTTCACCCTTTCCTCTGAAAAAAGAGGTGGTTTGGCTTTCTGCGGCACTTTCTGTTATCCTGAAATTTCTTTCAGGACACCCCCACTATTCGCAGGGCAGGATACTCTGTGTTGCCCGGACTTTCCTACTGGTCTGCCGGCTGTTGGGCCGGCGAACCCGTCGATAGAACAATCTGTCCGGCAAAGGTAAGAAAATTAGCGGAGAATCACCTCTGTGGCTCCCTGACCGTATTTCGAATAGGGTGCATCCTGAAAACGCAATCCATCATAATTGCTCAGGATTGAACACAATTCCTGCTTTAATCTGCCGATACCAACCCCGTGAATGAAGGTAATTTTTTTCGCGCGTGAGGAAATAGCATTTTCAAGTTCCTTTTTAACATGCCTGAGCTGAATATGCAGTATTTGAGTATTGTTCATGCCGGAATGAGTATCCAGCAATTCATCAATGTGCAGGTCTACTTCTATTTCAATATCCTTTTGATGAGGTTTGCTTTTGCTTATCGGGGATAGTATGCTTTTTTGTTTTACTGCAGAAGCCGATGGAATTTCAATACTGTTATTTGCTGAAACCAATAAAAGCTGACCTACAGCAAAGGGTAAATCAAATCCTTCATCAATCCGGACTTTTACCGTTTTTTTGCCCAAAATTGCGCTTATTACACCCATCCCTTTTTCATTTAAGAAACACACCTTGTCCCCAATCTTGAATTGCATGACGCAATTTAAGCAATAACGCAATAAAATTGCATTTCTGACGTATATTTACCTATGCAAAAAACAGCACGTCTGGTAGTATTGTTTTTTTTACTGGCACCGGTTCTCTCCTGCAGAAAAGACACGCTGACACTCGACACTTCCGATAAAATTGCCTTTTCAACAAATTCCGTATTATTTGACACCGTGTTTACAACAATTGGTTCCACAACCAAATACTTCATGATCTATAACAACCATGCAAATGCAATCAAAATATCGTCCATCCGGCTTGGCGCCGGAAGTAGTTCTCAATACAGAATTAATGTGGACGGAGTACCGGCAACTTCATTTTCTGATATTACGATCAAGGGCAAGGATAGTTTATTTGTTTTTGTTGCAGTCACTGTAAATCCGAACCTGTTGAATAATCCATTTGTATTGAAGGATTCGGTAGTTTTTACAACAAACGGAAATGTCCAAAGTGTATTACTGGAGGCCTGGGGACAGAATGCCTATTACTACTATCCGAATCCGAATTATGTGCTGACTTTTTCAGATGGTACTTTTGTCAACTATTCAATTATCAGTTGCAATGCCGGCAATACAACCTGGTCCAATGATAAACCCCATGTAATTTATGGTTACGCAGTTGTTGATTCAGGCTGTACACTTACAATAGGCCCGGGTACAGGAGTATATCTGCACAATGGAGCTGTTTTAATGGTTTACAAAGGAGGATCGCTTGTTATTAATGGAGGTGGGTGCTCCTCAGGCCCAACAAATCCAGTAACCTTTCAGGGCGACCGCCTCGAAGCCGACTATAAAGATATTCCCGGGCAATGGGGGCAGATCTGGCTAACGGGGGGAAGCGTAAATAACAGCATCAGTTATGCTGTGATCAAAAATGCGATTATCGGAGTAGAAGCGGATACGATAGGGAATGCTAATCCTACGCTGGTGATTAGTCATACAATTATTAAAAACATGACTGGCGCAGCCATATATGGACAGGGAGCAACTATTAATGGGGATAACTGCGTATTTGCCAACTGCCAGCAATATTGCGGTTTATTTTCCATTGGAGGGACCTATAATTTTAACCAATGTACATTCGCTGATTACTGGAATGGCACTCCCCAGAGGACCACTCCGGCATTGCTTATAAATAACTGGTATACTGCCGCGAACGGAACGTCTTACCAAAGATCTATCGTTAGTGCATATTTTGGAAATTGTATTATTTATGGCAACCTGAGCGGTGAGATTGGGCTTGATTCCTCTTTAACCATTAATAATTTTAATAAATTCAACTATATGTTTGACCATTGTGTACTTCTGGCTGACGGCACATACAATTCCCTGAATCCAAATCACAATGACAGTATCATTGAAAACCTGGATCCGCTCTTTAAAAATCCCACTATCAACGATTACACCATCGCAGCAGGGAGTTCTGCTATAAACAAAGGAAGTATTCCTGTCGAGACTTTATTTCCTGTTGATTTGAACTGCAGAAATCGTATCTCAGATGGTAAGCGTGATATTGGAGCATACGAACATTAAGAGGCTTACCGGCTAAATACTTAAGGTGTCTTTCGTCAGCAATAAATCTTTAATAAGCCGCTCTATGTATTCAAGCTGCTGCTCCCTGTTCAAATCACTGTTATCAAGCACGACGGCGTCCTTAGCCTTTGAAAGCGGACTTTCCTTCCGGTGTGTATCATCGTAATCGCGTTTCATCAGATTGATCTTCACTTCTTCGTAGGTTACATGTTCTCCTCTGGAGTTCAGCTCATCCAACCTTCTCTGTACCCGTATATCAATGTCAGCTGTCATAAATATTTTCAATTCAGCTCCGGGAAAAACATTGGTTCCTATATCCCTTCCATCCATAACAATACCCTTTTCTTTACCCATCGTACGCTGAATGTCAACAACTCTGTCACGAACTTCTTTTATCATAGCGATCTTACTCACATGATTGGAAACCTTCATCTGGCGGATCTCCTTTTCTATATTATCCCCGTTCAGGTACGTATCGGATGATTTTGCATAAGGATTGTATTTAAAAGAGAGTTTAATTTTCTTTAAAGTGTTGACAACCTTTTTCTCATCGAATTTACCTGCAGCGCTGATCAGCTTCTTCTGCAAACAATAATAAGTAACTGCCCTGTACATGGCTCCTGAATCAACATATACATAACCCATATGAACAGATAATGCTTTGGCTAATGTACTTTTACCACAGGATGAGAATCCATCAATGGCCACAATAATTTTTGACACAGCACGAAAATACTTAAATTATTGCTTCTTGTAGAATTCGGAAAGATTACTTGTAACTGAGAAAGTGGTAGAGGCTCCTGCAATACTATATTCAGCATAAGAAATACTCATATTAAATTTATATATTCTTATACACCCTCCAATTGAGAAACCTTCCAGCCCCCCCACATTTACAACCTGAAGTTCTTTCCTGCGCTCATAATTATATCCTAAAAGAATAGAAAAACTTTTGCCAAACAGGATTTCAACACTACCAATCAGGTGCCGGGCTAATTTATCACCGAATATATTCAATGGCTTTTGCTTAATTGGGGTTTCAGTGAGAGGATCAACTGTTAGTATTGGATCAGCCGGATCATTATAAGTAAGATCCCATTTTTGCAAATGCTGGCCAACAAGGGAAAATCGGAAGGGCGCCTTCTTCACTTTTTTGGAAACACCAAGTTGTATATCAAAAGGCAAAGGCTCCTGATCTCCTCCCGAATATGTTTTCCACTGATAACCTGCTAATCCCACTATTACAGCAGATGCAGTAAATAAATACTTAGGATTGTAATAGGTACTCCCAATATCCAATGAAGAACCAATAGAGGTATATTGATCCAGGTTTGAATAAATGGTTTTTAGAGTGGCCCCCACAGAAAACATGGAATCCAGCTGTCGGCTATAGCCAATGTTGAACGAATAATCAGCAGCGGTAAAATTACCTGTTATGGCCCCGGTAGGATCTGCTTCGGTGAACTTTCCATAGTCCACATATTGGATACCGGCAACAAAATTTCCAATATTACTGAATGATTTGCTGTACGCTGCATAACCATATGAGATATCCGCTATATAACGTACGTTGCTATAAGCAAGGTTGTTATCCATAGCGGGTGTAATCAGAGAGGGATTGTGGAATGTCAGATTAATGTCATCATCCTTCACTGTAATTAAATTTCCGCCTGCGGCAGATTCACGTGCAGAAAAAGGAAGATTCAGGAATGCATAAGCAGTGCTGCCACCAATCTGTGAAAATAAAGAGTGTGTTGTAAGGAGGGAAAATAAAAAAAACAGTTTGCTACGGCTCATTCCTGCAAAATAACGAAATTTTGCCGGTATTATTGTCTTATTTGTACTTTGCTGTTTACCACTTTCAGGTTTACTGCATTTTTTACTTTTTCGCTAAGAAGGGCCAATTTTACAACGTCCATCATTTTTTCCACATAATGAAATTTAAGACCTTCCAGATAGGTTGACTTAATCTCAGTGATATCCTTCTCATTTTCTTTGCACAAAATGATTTCTTTAATACCGGCACGTTTTGCAGCCAGAATTTTTTCCTTGATTCCACCGACCGCTAAAACCCTTCCCCGAAGTGTTATCTCACCGGTCATGGCAATTTCCTTTTTCACTTTGCGTTGGGTGAAGGCACTGGCTAATGCAGTCAGCATGGCAATTCCGGCACTCGGCCCATCCTTTGGAGCTGCTCCCTCAGGCACATGAATATGTACATTCCATTGTTCAAAAACTTTTGGAGAAAGTTTCAATGTCCCACTATGTGATTTCAGGTATTCTAATGCAATAGTAGCACTCTCTTTCATTACATCACCGAGATTTCCGGTCAATGTTAATTTCCCATTGCCACGGCTTAAACTTGTTTCAATAAACAAAATATCACCTCCAACAGGTGTCCAGGCTAAACCTGTTACTACTCCGGCTACATCATTACCCTGATATTTGTCTTTTTCATGTGCAGGGCCCAGAATTTTGGCCAAATCAGATTCTTGTGGAGTTTTATTGTACAACTCTTTCATGGCAATACTTTTAGCCGCATTGCGCACAGTCTTTGCAATTTGCTTTTCCAGGCCACGGACACCCGATTCCCGGGTATAGTTTTCAATAATATTCTCAATAACCTTGTCATTCAGCTGCAATTGCTTCTCCTTAACACCATGTTCCGTTAATTGTTTCGGCACTAAATGGCGTTTGGCAATTTCCACCTTTTCTTCCACTGTATAACCACTCACTTCTATAATTTCCATACGATCCCTGAGGGCAGGTTGTATACTGCTAAGCGAGTTGGCTGTAGCAATGAACATAACTCTTGACAGGTCATAATCCAGTTCTACATAATTATCATAGAATGTACTGTTTTGTTCAGGGTCAAGGACTTCCAGTAAAGCGGAAGAAGGGTCACCATGAAAATCGTTACCCACTTTATCCACCTCATCCAGAATAAATACGGGATTTGAAGTACCTGACCTTTTAATATTCTGCAATATGCGACCCGGCATAGCCCCAATATATGTTTTCCTGTGTCCGCGTATTTCAGACTCATCCTTTAATCCTCCAAGAGACATCCGCACATATTTTCGACCAAGTGCCTCAGCCACCGACTTACCAAGTGAAGTTTTACCAACACCCGGAGGTCCATAGAGACATAAAATAGGTGATTTCATATCGCCCTTTAATTTCAATACTGCAAGGTGCTCAAGAATACGTTCCTTCACTTTTTCCAGGCCATAATGATCTCTGTTAAGTATTTTTTCAGCCCTTTTCAAATCGAATTTATCTTTGGTAAAGACGCCCCAGGGAAGATCAAGCAATAATTCCAGGTAACTCATTTGAACAGAATACTCCGCAGCATTCGGATTCATGCGTTCCAGCTTGGTAATTTCCTTTTTAAAAATATCTGCAACCTGCTTAGTCCATTTTTTCTCCTTGGCACGCTTATTCATCTCCTTAATTTCCTGCTCACTACCATTCTCTCCCAACTCCTCCTGAATCGTTTTCATTTGCTGCTGCAGAAAATATTCGCGCTGCTGCCGGTCTATATCGCCCTTCACTTTGGATTGAATCTGATTTTTCAGTTCCAGCATCTGTTGTTCCTTGGTCAGCAACTCCAATAAAAAAGAAACACGTTGCTTCAGATCAGCCAATTCCAGCATCTTTTGTTTATCAACCACAACGGCATTCATATTGGATGAAATAAAATTCACCAAAAATGAAGGACTCTCAATATTTCTGATTGCAAAACCGGCCTCAGAAGGAATATGTGGAGATAATTTTATGACAAGCAAAGCCAGATCCTTTGCGGACGATACCAGTGCTTCAAATTCCTTATCCCCCTTTTCCGGTTTAATCTCCTCAAAAGGTACAACAGAAGCTTTCAGGTAAGGTTCTGTCTCCAGCAACTCTTTAATCTCAAATCGCTTCTTTCCGCGTATAATAGCCGTTGTATTGCCATCCGGCATCTGGAACATCCTGAGTATCTGGGCAACCGTACCAATTTTATTCAATTCCTCAAGGGTAGGTTCCTCCACCTTGTCGTTTTTCTGAGCAACAACACCAATTATTCGCCCCCCTTTAAATGCCTCCTTAATTAATTTTATCGATTTATCCCGGCTGACCGTAATAGGAATGACTACACCCGGAAACAATACTGTATTGCGCAAAGGAAGAATGGCTAAGGTATCAGGAACCTTTTCCGCATTCATTACATCTTCATCATCTGATGTAAGAAGAGGGATAAATTCCGTTTCATCATCTACTACCTGACTCAAATCCAACCTCACAAAATCAAAACCCTGGTTCATATGATTTAATATTATGTTATCAATCGACGGAATAAAATCTCAATACTTGTGCCATTGGCAAATATATGTCAATATGGCACAATTCGATCTCAAATACGTATAATATTTATACCTTTAACCTTGTGCTTTTTTAAACATTAAAAATAGATTTTAAAAAGATGCCAGGAACAGAACTGTTTGGAGAAGAAGAACGTAAAGAAGTAAACGATGTGATGCAAACAGGGATTCTTATGCGTTACACAAGTGATAGCTTGCGCAATAACCATTGGAAAGCCAGGGAATTTGAAACCGAAGTAAAAAAAATTACTGCAGCGGGATATGCGCATGCGGTTTCCAGCGGATCTGCTGCGATTGCTACTGCTCTCGCCGTAGCCGGTATAGGAGCCGGGGACGAAGTGATCGTTCCACCATTTACCTTTATTGCCTCTGTAGAAGCTGTATTGTTTGTTGGCGCTATACCTGTATTTGCTGAAATAGACGAAACCCTCTGCCTCAGTGCCGAAGGAATAAAAAAAGCCGTAGGCCCAAAAACCAAAGCTGTCTGCCTGGTTCACATGTGCGGCGGAATGGCAGAAATGGACAGCATAATGGCAGTCTGCAACTCAAACAAATTAGTTTTGGTGGAAGATGCCGGACAGGCTTTCGCCGCAAGCTACAAAGGAAAAATGGTAGGCTTATTCGGCAAATGCGGAAGTTATTCATTTGATTTTTTTAAAATAGCAACAGCCGGGGAAGGCGGTGTATTGGTAACAGATGATGAAAGGACATATAAACTTGCTGAGGCTTATTCTGATCATGGACATGACCATATTGGTGGTAACCGTGGCATGGAACAACATGAGATTGTAGGATTTAACTATCGTATAAGTGAACTGAATGCCGCGGTTGGTCTTGCACAGACCCGCAAAGTACCAATGATAGTTGAAAAGAACAGGGTCAATAAAAAATTTCTGATAAATGCCTTGAACAGGACCCCTGGCATAAGCTTCAGCCGTATACCCGACCCGGGCGGAGATTCCGCTACGTTTCTGAATTTATTCCTTCCTGATACTGAAACTGCAGGGCGTTTGGTAAACGAATTGAATAATGCCGGTATCGGAGGTTTTAACTATTGGTTTAAAAATATGTACCATTTCATTAATCAATGGGATCACCTGAAAAGTATGCATACTGCCTCAAAATTAACGGTTCAGCTTTTAGATACTGCGCAGGATTATAAAAATCTTCACTTGCCAAAGTCCCAGGAGGTAATTGGACGGCTCATTTCATTCGGCATCCGATGCACCTGGACTGAAAAGGAATTAGCTGAGCTTGCTGCAAAAATTTCTGCCTGTGTTTCCAAAGCCTTAAAACCTGTTGCGGTTTAACAGATAAATGCATAAAAATTTTAAAAACATTGACAAGGTTGTTTACGGCCGCGGCAGTTTTAACAATCTGGATGTCATTCTTGCTGAAAGAAGGACTGGAACTGATGCTTTTTTCGTCTTCCTTGTAGACAATTATTTTAAGGGTAAAGACCTTGAAAAAAGAATACCGGTAAAGCCGGAAGATGTGCTGATGTTTATAGATGTAGACGTAAACGAACCCACAACAGAACAAATTGACAACATACGTGATACGATACTTAATGCAAAAGGGTTGCCATCGGGAGTAGTAGGAATTGGAGGAGGAAGTATACTTGATATCGCCAAAGCCTCCTCCCTGATGTTCACCAATGAAGGCTCTTCCACATTATATCAGGGGTTGAACCTCATCAAAAAACCCGGAATTTATCATCTGGGTGTTCCAACCATTTCGGGAACCGGTGCAGAATGTTCTATGACTGCAGTATTGACAGGTCCGGTCAAAAAGTTAGGGCTGAAATGTGACTGGACAGTTTTCAATCAGATCATACTTGATCCGGATCTTATTGCTACCGTTCCCCGGGACTGGTGGTTCTATACCGGGATGGATACCTTTATACACTGTATTGAATCTGAAAATGGAACCTTGAATAATACGTTCAGTCACGCCTATGCTGAACAGGCATTGAAACTCTGCAAGGATATTTTCTTAAATGAGGGTTGTGGCCAGAATGCACAAAATGATGAAAAGCTGATGGTTGCTTCCCTGATGGGGGGCCTAAGCCTGACCTATTCTGAAGTTGGAGTATGTCATGCTTTATCTTATGGGCTTTCAAAAATACTGGGAACCCGTCATTGCTATGCAAATTGTCTGGCTTTTTATCATCTGGAAGATTACTATCCGGAAGGTGTGAAGGAATTTAAGAAAATGATTGCCTTGCATAACATTACTTTGCCTCAGCTGATTTCAAAGGACTGGACTGAAAAACAACTGACTGAAATGGCAGAGGTTGCTTATTCCCTGCCCCATATGTGGATTCATGCCATTGGATCCGAATGGAAGCAAAAAATCACAATTGATATAATAAAGAATTTGTATAAGAGATTATGAAAAAAATTGTCAAAGTGGGAACGATTGAATGCGGTAGTCCGGAATTATTCCTGATTTCCGGCCCTTGTGTGATTGAGGAGGAAGCGATAATGATGAAGACTGCTGAAAAACTGAAAGAAGTGTCTGAACGATTGAAAATAAAGGTTATCTACAAATCGTCCTTTCAAAAAGACAACCGCAGCAGCCTGAAATACTATGATGGACCAGGGCTTGATAAAGGCCTTCGGCTATTGGCCAAAATAAAAACGCAATTCGGGTTCCCTGTTTTGACTGACATTCATTACCCGGAACAGGCCGCACCTGCAGCGGAGGTGTGCGATGTCCTGCAAATACCTGCGTACCTTTGTATGCAGTCCACCTTATTGGTAGCAGCAGCCAAAACAGGCAAAACGGTGAATATAAAACATGGGCAGTTTCTTGCCCCTGACAACATGAAACACCCGCTTCAGAAATGTATAGATTCAGGCAATGATAAAGTGATCCTCACGGAACGGGGCTATACTTTTGGTTATAATGATCTTATTCTTGATCCACGGGCATTCTACCATTTGAATAACCTGGGTTATCCGGTTGTGTTTGATGTGACACATTGCATACGTAAATATGGCATCCCCAGTGCTGATGCATCAGGCGGCGCCAGAGAATTTTTACCTGTTTTATCCCGTGCCGGGGTTGCTTCAGGTATAGATGGAATTTTTATTGAAACGCACCCTGAACCGGCAAAAGCCCTGTGCGATGCTGCCAGTCAGCTATGCGTATATGACCTGGAAGAATTCCTGAAGCCGCTTATTGAGCTACATAATCTGGAAGTTACCTTTAGAAAAAAATGATACTTTTGAAACGCTCCGACACCACTAAATACTCATAATCACTAAAATTCAAACTAATTTTTAAACAATGGAATTATACTTAGACTCAGCAAACCTGAAGGAAATTGAAGAAGGTTTTAAATTAGGATTTTTAGATGGATTAACCACCACTCCAACTTTCATGCAGCGTGAAGGCATTACAAATATTGACGCGACCATCGTTAAGCTTTCTAAAATTGTGCCTGTGCTTCAGATTGAAGCTCTGGGCAATACAGCCGAAGAAGTACTGAAGGAAGCTGAACGTCAGCTCAAACTTGGATTAGATCCCAAGAAAACAGTTTTTAAAATTCCGGTATCACTGGAGGGTGTGCGTGCATGTAAAATGCTTCGCAACAAGGGATATCTGGTTAATGTTCATCTTGTTTATACGCTTCAGCAGGCCTACATGGCCATGCAGGCAGGAGCCAGTTACGTATGCCCGCTTGTAGGTCGCTTACAGGATCAGGGCCATGATGCATTGACTTTAATTGAGCAATGTGTAGATGCTGTCAATTATTACGGATACAATACAAAAATTATGTTTTCCTCTGTCCGCACGAATGAACATGTAAGAAATGCAATAAACATAGGCGTTCATACAATTACGGTTCCGTTAAAGATTTTAAAATCGCTTACAGACAATAACTTTACAACACTTGGAACAGAACAATTTATAAAAGACACGAGGCTGATGACAGTCCGGGTACGGGAGGCAATAAATGGTGTTAATCCTGTTGTTAAGGCAGATTCCAAACTCAGTGATGCAATCATTAAAATGACTGAATATGGGTTCGGCTGTGTGACTGTCGTAAATAAAGACGGCACCTTAAAAGGCGTATTTACCGATGGGGATTTAAGAAGAAATTTACCCAAAGGCGGAAAAGATTTTTTAAACAGAAAAATGGGAGAATTCCAATACACTGCCCCCGTTTCAATCGATGCCGATTGCCTGTTGGATGAAGCCGCCGCATTATTCAAAAAGACCAATGTGGATACCATTTTGGTGACAAGTAAAGGAAAGGCTTTTGGTATGCTGGACATTCAGGATTTGAAAGGTTGATTTTGAATGAAGACAAAATTTGAATGAAGACAAAATCGGACGTAAAAAATGTTTTTACAAAGAATGGCGGAAAGTTCATTACCCCGGCTTCCGTTATTTCCACCAAACTTAAAACCATAAGAGCTTTTGTTTTTGATTGGGATGGAGTTTTTAACACCGGGGAAAAAGATGATAAGGGTAGCAGTTCTTTCAGTGAAGTCGATTCGATGGGCACTAACCTGCTGCGGTTTGCGCATTGGATAAAGCATGACCAGCTTCCTTTAACAGGTTTAATTTCAGGCGAACACAATCATATCTCATTTTATCTGGGTAAAAGGGAGCATTTCACTTCCTGCTATTATAAAATTTCCAACAAAACAGAAGCACTGAAACACATGAGTTTACACCATCATATTAAGTCTTCGGAAGTTGCTTATGTTTTTGATGATGTACTGGATCTCTCCGTTGCACAAGAAGCAGGTGTGCGGATTTTTGTCAACCGTAAAGCAAATCCTTTACTTACAGATTATGTTATTAAATATAAATTAGCCGATTATATTACAGCGAACGAATCCGGGAATTTTGCTGTACGAGAAGCCTGCGAGTTAATGATTGGATTGCAGGGAATCTATGACAAGGTGATCACCGAGCGAATGAATTTTTCTGATTCTTACAGAAAATACATAGATCTCCGAAACCTGATTCAGACCAATTTTTACACAAAACAGGGCGACGAGGTCGTCGAAGCCAATCCATAATGATACTTGGCATAATTCCGGCACGTTTTGCCTCTACCCGATTCCCTGGTAAAGCATTAATTGATATTCAGGGTAAGAGTATGATTCAAAGGGTTTATGAACAGGCCGCAAAATCAAAAAACCTTGCAAAGGTAGTAGTTGCCACAGACGATGAAAGAATTGCGGATCATGTGCAGAAATTCGGAGGCGAATGTGTTCTGACCCATTCAGACCATGCCAGTGGAACTGATCGCTGCTTTGAAGCGTTGAAAAAAATCAAAGGCAATTATGAATCAGTAATGAATATTCAGGGTGATGAGCCCTTTATCAATCCCGCACAGATTGATTTACTTGCCCAAACTTTAAACCAACCCGATACAGAACTGGCTACATTGGTCATTCCTGTTGATTCACATGAACTGCTCTTCAGCGATGGCGAAGTAAAAGTAGTATTGAACGCTAAAATGGAAGCCCTTTACTTTAGCCGTATGGTAATCCCTTTCATAAAGGGCGTAGAACAGAAACTATGGCATAAGCAATTCCCATATTACAGACACGTAGGTATGTATGCGTATCGAAATGATATTTTAGAAAAAATTACCAAACTGAAACCTTCCTTATTGGAAAAAGCCGAATCTTTGGAGCAATTACGCTGGCTTGAAAATGGGTACAGGATTAAAACTGCCGTCACCCTTCATGAAAGTCATTGTATCGATACTCCGGAAGATTTAGAAAGGGTCTTAAAATTGGTGAGCAGTAATAATTTGTAATCGGTCAACTTAAAGTCCGAAATAACAATTATCCGATCACCGATCACCGATCACCGATTTCAAATCTACTTTTCTGGTTTTGTCATATGCAACCACAAAAGCATCAGGAATTCCACTACTTACGAGTTCATCTTTCATTTTTACCGCTTCTTCATATGTCTTGAAATTACCAACAGAATAAATTGACATTCCTTTCTCGTCCTTAGTTATGTCGACACCTTTTGAAGATACACCAATAAATTTATTAGCAACCTTTATAGGAACTTCTCCTTTATAGGCACCGATCTGAACTTTAAAAACAATCCCTTTTCCTGAAATTGCTTCAGTACCAACCTTGGGCGCAACAGAATTATTGGAGATTTCACTGCCGGTTACACGTTTTCCATCTTTAAACACAATAATAAATGCATCCTTAATTCCCTTTGCAACAATCTCTTCTTTAGCCTTTAACGCGCTGTTAATATCTGTAAAGGCACCGGAAGAATAACGTTTAAGCCCGGCGTTTAAAGTCTCCGTGTAGAGTGGTTCAATATTAAACAACTGTTTGCTTGTTACAGGCTTTGAATAAACACCAACCTGTATCGTATAAATTAAACCCGCAACGGTTGCAATATCAGTGGTTTTTGCAATGCCAGCCTGTTGCTGAACAGCTGGCTGCTGAACAACGGGCTGCTGAACAACGGGCTGCTGAACAGCCAATTGCGGAGTCAGTGGAGGCTGCTTAACTTGAATAGTTGAACCCTTCTTTTTTAACAGCTCCATTGCGGCCTCAAAAGTTATTCTTTTCCCATTATAGAAAGCCACGATGAAAGCATCCTTGTACCCCATTCCTTTAACTTTGTCTTTTGCTTTTACTGCAGACGGAAGTTCACTAAACAAACCTGCCGCATATCGAATAATTCCTGTTGGTGTAGTTTCCCCTGTTATAGGGTTCATGCCCTTAAATAAATTCTGCTGAATTGCTTTCCTAAAAGCTCCAATCTGAACCTTAAAGATAAGTCCGGAGGGTAGTTTTGTATTTATAGGAATGGGGTGTTGATCAGAATACAAATTCACCTTATTCAAACTTATGCCTTCCGCTTCAATGACAGTTCCTGAGGCTTCATTATTTCTGGCAGATGCAGAAGCATTTGAAGCAACTTTCCCATTGTATGCCAGAACGATGTGCTGATATACTGACTTATTCAGTGAATGCAAATACAATTCAGCTTCACCTGATTTTGCTTTGGCCTCATCTTCTTCATTTTTTGCTATAAGCATTACGGAATCTGCTCTTAGCTGATAAACGCCACCCTCCGCTTTGAATTGAACAGCAAGTTTAGTAAGTGAATCAGGAACAACACTTCCGGCAGGAATAGAATCAATTATTTTCAAAATTGGATCAGCCAGCTTGTTCCTGGAATTAGCTTGTTTATGGAACTCTTCCGCTATTCTGTATTGCATTTTTGCACTATGCATGGTAGAATCGGACTGAACTCTTAGTTCTTTGTAATCAGCATACTCTTTAGTGCCCTGAATATCCTGCATTTGCTTTGGGGTCAAAAAATCAGAAGAAGAAGAAGAAGTTGAAGTTGAAGTTGAAGTTGAAGTTGATGCGGAAGACGCTGATAAAGCCGGAGTTGAAGTTGACGTTTGCTGAATGTCCGAACTTTGAGTTACCGGAGAAACTGCAGCCTTTTTAGACTGTGTTGTGCCAGGAGAAACGGAGTTTGTGCCAGATGATACAGATGGTGTAGTAGTTTTTGTTGTTGCAGTTCCGGTAACCTTAGCCCCTTTTGACTGGGTAATTATGAGCACATTTTTCTGAGCCTTTTGTTGTGTGCTGACAACAGGACCTGTTGAATCCGGTTTTATCTTCGAATACAGTTCCTTTGCTTTGGCTTGTTTCTCCAAAGCTGTTTTTTCATTTTCATCTGCTTTGTCCAATTGATTTTGACGGTTAGAATAAGAAATATTCTGAGCTGGTTTTGCCCTGGCCTTTTGAGCCAGATCAAAATAGTAATCAGATTCATCTTTTAACATACCGGCTCTTGTGACGTCATCAGATGAATTATTTCCAAATTCCTTAGAGTAGTCAGCAAGTTGTTCATTGTTCTTATTGAATTCATCTGTTTTTAATTTAGCTTTTGCATCTGCAACAGTTTGTTGCTTTTGAATTGCGTTTTGCTCAATTTTACCGGCCTCTTCCAATAAATGGTTTCTTTGAACAGGATCCGTTTGTGCATTGGCCTCATTCCTAATGTGAGTTGCAGAGGCCATCAAATCCTCCCCCTCTTTACGTGTTTCAGCAATCAATGATGTGGATTTAACTGTATCCTTGATAGCGGTATTCACAGGTTTTTGAGTTTCAGTTGGGTTTGAGTCAATTACTGCCGGGTTTGAAACACCACTTGCAGGGTTTGAAACAACGGTTGCCGGCTTTGGAATACTTTCCAGAGATTGGGGGCTTTTTAAAACAGTATCCTTTAATATAACCGGTTGTTCAGGTTTATTTATTACTGATGTTTTAGCTGTTCTGGGAGTGACTAAAGCAACAGTACTGGAAGTATCCTTTCCTGAAATCCTGGCAACGCTATCCGGATTGGTCGAAGAAACAACCACTACACCGCCAGAAATTGATTCCTTAGCCTTTTTCCGGCTAACCTCTGATAATTGCAGTTTCTCATCGGCTTGTGCTTCAAGTACCGTTATCTCCTGTTCCAGTTTCTTTTTCACAGTCTCATCTCTGGTCTTTCCCAATTCTGCATTTTTATCAAAAACAGTCCTGTTAATAGAATCGGACCAGGATTTATAATAAGACGCTTTCGTTGTTTCACGTGTATAATCATCATTGATATCATTTGCCTCCTTTAATTTGCTGTCATATTTCCTGTTATAGGATTGTGCAGATACCAAAGCTGTATCTTTTGGAACAGTTGCAGCAGGTGAAGTTACGGCAGCACCAGTGGTAGATGAAGAAACAGCAGATGAAGTACCGGCAATGCCCGTTGTTGGGAGAGGATTCTCCTTCATCTTATAACCATTGACCTGTTCTTGCAATTTTTGTTTATCATCCGCACTCAAATTGACCGGAGCGTCACTGCCTGCTTTGATCTGACTGATCACATTCATTACAAGCTCAGACTCATTTTTAAGGTTAGCTGCTTCATTTTCCAATGGAATAATCTTTGACTCATTTGCCGCAAGTTCTGCTTGTTTCTTGGTTTTTTCAACCTCCAGATCCTTTGCCTGACCCCTTAGACCTTCTTTCAATTGTGAATTATCGGTAACAGCAATGTCAGCATTCAGCTTATTTATCTGTGTATCCATCCCGGCTATCTCCTTTTTCAATGATTCTGATACATCCTTCGTCTGATCAACTTCTTTCTGTTTATTTTCTGCGTCAGATTTGATGCTATTGTATGCATTTTCAGTGCCTTTTGGCTTTAGATTCATGCTTTCAATGCGCTTCTTTTGTTCTTCCAGCTGTTTTAAAGCAACACTCGAATTCGATTTCGAAGCCGATTCCAATTCTTTCGCATAGTCCAGTGAAAGGTCGGCTTCATCCTGCTGAACAGAAGCATCACTTTCCAGTTTCTTCGCAAGATTAAATGAAGCCACTGTTTCCTTTGATATTTTATCTCCTTCTTTTCGCAGGTCGGCCGCATTTTCTTTATCACCTTGCCTTGCTGCAGCATCTGCATCCGAATACTTCACCTGTGCTTCCTTATTTCTCTGGTTGGCATATCCTAAAGCTAAATCAGCCTGATTTTTTATTTCTTTGGCTTCTTTCTGAACATCTGCTGCATCATCATAGGCTATTTTTACCAGTGCATTATCAGACATACTCTGTCCTGATCCAGGTTCTGCGATCCTGCTTAAAACAGAATCCTTCCCCGCCTTTAAAGTATCCTGTTCAGCAGCCTTTCTACCAATTGTTTCATTGGCATTCACATCCATCTTTGCCATTTCCTTAATATAATTCAGGGCAGACAAATAATTATTGTCATCAATTGCTTCATCAAAGAAATTCTTAACTTCCAGTTTGTCAGTCTTTTCATCATAATTCATTTCCTGCCTGAAGGGCTTAAAAACCTGCTGAAGCGGCAACACAACTACCTCCGATTGTGTCTTATAACCCTCGCTTTCAACAGTTAATAACAGCTTACTGCCACCAGGAACATTCAGGCTATACTGACCATTCTGCGGATCACTGTTTACGATTCCAATCAGTTCACCTGTGCTTGCATTTTTTACCGTCAGTTTGGATTTTGGATAATGACCCTCTGAATCTTTTCCAATAGAGCCATTGATGATAGCGACCTCGACAGGTTTACGCTCCGTATTTATCCTGTAAACATCTAGCATTCCATTCGGACTTGACCTTCTGGATGAAAAGGTCGCCGTTTTCTCCAGAGAGTCTGTTACGTACATAATATCATCATCCGGGGTATTAATTGAAAAATCCATATTTACAGGTGGATTCCAGGAGAGCGTCAGGTCATTCCAGGTTGATTTAAAGATGTCATATCCACCCATACTGTTATGGCCCTTGGAGCTGAAATAAAGCACTTTTCCGTTTGGATGAAGAAAAGGATAATCTTCATCCAGGCTCGTATTAATAGTTGTTCCGAGATTGACAGGCGAGCTCCATTCCCCACCCGGCATTTTTTTAACCACATAAATGTCTTTGCCATTCTTACCATCAACTCCATAACTGGAATAGTAAATCTGATTATTGTTTTTGGCAAGGTATATGATAGACTGTTCCTTAGCCTTTTTGTCCAATTGAGATTGGAATTCCTCAGGTTTGATTAATAATTTCCCTCCGATACTGCTCAAATCATAGGGTCTGAAAAAATCCTTATCAGCTAATCGTTTCTTATCCAGTACGTCCAGTTCGGTAATATTTCTAAGTAAGGTTTTACCATTTCTGCACATTTCCATTTGTTGATCAACCTGCAATTTTTTTTGCTGATAGGCTGAAGCTTCCTTCTTAAACCGGTTGAAAGCAGCAATAGCATCATCAAACCGATAGTTAAGGTGGTAAGCTCTGCCTAAAAAGAAGAACACATCCTTTTCGACATCAGGCTGCTTAGAGGCATATTCCAGAAAACTTATTGGTTTCTCTTTATTTTCACTTGTATAGAGCATACAGATACCGAAACGGTAATTGTAATTGGGATCCTTAGGATAAACGCTTAGTAGCTGAGAATAAAGGGGGTACGCTTCAACATATTGTTCATTATCAAAAAGTTTCCGTGCGGCCTTTTTCAGATCATCCTCAGACGAAAAGGTATTCTGACCTGCAACATCCCTTATAAATAATACTGTAAGTAGCAGTAAACAGTAAAAACTTTTATTTGACAGATTTTTGAGCAATTTTATCGGATTCTTTTATCTAAGATGCAAAAAATGAGCTTATTACATAAACCGACAAAGGTAATTTTTTTAGTCTATAAATGCTATTTTTACCTGCTATGCCTTCCTTTTGTTAAGCCGGGTTTTAGCCTCTTCCCGTTTAATCAGGCGTTCAATGTTCTTTTGATGAGTAATCAAAACAAGTACAGCTATGAACATTGAAAAAATTACGAGTGATGGTATTTGAGTTTTAAAAACAAAAATAACAACAATAGGGAAGGTTATAGCCGCAGTAATGGAACTGAGCGAAACGTAATGAGTGGCGAAAAAGACAATGCCGAAAACACAGATTGAAACCAAAGCAGCTGAGGGATCAACCGCTAAAATGATACCAAGAAGTGTGGCAATTCCCTTCCCGCCTTTAAAAGCAGCAAAAACCGGGAAAATATGCCCGAATAAGGACGCAACGCCCAAGGCCAGCTGCAGGTTCACAAATGGAACGGAAGATGGCAGAAGTTCGGACAAATAAGGCAATTGCACAGCTGCAACCCCTTTTAGAATATCAATAATTAAAACAGGAATTCCAGCCCTTTTACCCAATACTCTGAAAGTGTTGGTTGCCCCGGCATTACCACTTCCATATTCCCTGACGTCAACACTGTAAAACAATCTTCCAATCCATACAGCGGATGGAATAGATCCGATGAGATAGGCAATAACAAGCATTGCTATTTGAAGCGATTGCGACATATTATTCCCCCGTTCCCATTGCGGACCTTTTCAGGAAATCATCCTTTTTCCGGGTAGTCGATAAATTAAAAACATACGGTTCTGTTCCTTTTTCTGTTTTTAACTGGCGCTTGTCCGGTTTCAGTTCTTTGATGACATTATTGAAATTGTCATTGGAGGAAACAGCCTGCATCAGCCCCCTGGTATAATTGAAGTAATACCAGTTATTATCGTCACCTGCAATATATATGCTTAATACATCCCCCCCCTCTTTTCTTCATCAGTTCAACCCTGCCTGTTACATATTTGTTTAACTGAATTTTCCCGATATTCCCAATTCCGATTTTTCCCTGGGAAATATAAGATCTGGTGTGCGCATTCCAGTGCATTTTCAATT
>JABDEY010000014.1 GCA_013286805.1 Bacteroidota bacterium
ATTGAAAATATTGAGAATGAAGAATATTTGCGTTCAATAAAGGATTCTATTTTAGCGGACAATCTTGAAAACTCATTGCATATGGCAACCTTTATGTAATATATTTTTTCGATTAGACCCAGATCGTTTTATATCAACTTTGTGCCTATTTTTTATCTTATGAACTTCTGAAACACACTTAATGCCCTATATGATACTTAATCATGATTTCTTCTATTCTTTGGTCAGTTTTTTACAGGTAATAAAATGACTTTAATTTGTAGTTAACAAAGCAGTCCGAAAAAAAGGGAGGGTTACACTATGAAGTCATTGAACCGTTATACCTCCCGTAATTGCATAGTATTGTATTTACTCGCAATTTCATCCACATAACGGTTTATATGCTTTGGACTAACCCGGTGATAAATACCCATCAAAGACCTATTTATGAGTGACCAGAAGTTTTCTAGTAAACCAGACACACTTATTTTTTTGCTCTTAACTGGTCAAAAGTTAATCTACCCTGAATATGGGTAAGTGAACCAGAAAACCTTTCATCATCCTTGATTTTACGGGTATTGTAGCGGTATGAAAATTCATCACAATATTTGTTCAGATGCTTTGGGCTTACTGAGTGATATATCCCAAAAATTCCCCTTTTGAGTAAACTCCAAAAGCCCTCAATACTATTGGTATGAAACCCATCACGAACATATTCATTGGCATTATGCTTTAAAACCTCATGCTGATAGCTTGAATTAAGCCCATTATATGCACCCCATTCGTCTGTAATCATTATTGAGCCTCTTTCTACCATTGAGAAAATAATTGGCTTTAAAGACTCCGCTCTGGTATCTGTAACAACGGTTGTATTTACCTTGCCGTCTGCGAGTAATCCAAATACCGGTGTTTTATCCTTGCAGCTTCTGCCCTGTGATTCTTTGATTTTCTTGTTTGCATGACGGTTTTTATTTTTCCCACCTACAAAAGTTTCATCTCCTTGAATTTCTCCGGTTAATAGTACCGGTTGTTTCACTCTGAGCATTTCACGAATGCGGTGAAGCATAAACCAGGCTGTCTTTTGACATACTCCCAAATCCCTGCTTAATTGTAAAGATGAAATTCCTTTTTTATGAGCAGTAACCACATAAATTGCGGCAAACCAAATACTCAATTTTATTTTAGAGTTCTCCAGTACCGTCCCGACCGTTACGGAAAACTTCTTGTGGCAAGTTACCTTTGCACATTTAAACCCCCGATTAGTTCTGTAAACCCTATCATTACCGCAATGAGGGCAGATGGGCTTACCATTCCATCTTTTAAGTTCCAGGTATTTAATACAGGTTGCTTCATCTTTGAAGTGATTGAGAAGCGCAGGTAGTGATTTGAATCGGAGTTCCATAGGTTTAGTTATTAGTCCCACTATCTACCTAATTCAATTTTCGTACCAAACCGGAATTACAGAATTTTTTTGATACAATAAATTGCTATTTTTGGAGGGGCAGAAAAACACAAGAAATGTGCTTCATCTAAAATTCACCCATTCATGTCCCAACACGTCAGTAGTTACCTAAATTTTTACTTTCTCTGATTGATTGGCGGCAGCCTTGACCATAGATTTGGCAACATCCTTCCCTTCTATACCCCTGTATTTTTTCAGATTTTCAATCAAAATCAGATTAACGACCGTCCAAATTTTCTGTATGGATTTCTCTAAAGGACGATTTTCTTTCCGGCTCCCCATAAGCATGGAAGGGCGAAAAATGTGAGTGTGGTCAAAATCCAGAGCTAAAATATCACGTTCAGTTTCCCCCTTAGTCTTAACATAGGTGATTTTTGAATTTGCATTTGCTCCAACTGCCGTGACAATAAAAACAGATTTTACTCCTGCTTCCTTTGCAATTTTTGAGGCCAATACGGGGTAATCATGATCTGTTTGATAGTATTCACCCTTATTGGGAGTAGTTTTTAACGTAGTACCGAGCGCAATAAAAATTTCATCTGCAACTATATTCTCTTTCAAATCAGTCAAAGAATGATAATCACCTATCAGTGTTTTCAGTTTGGGATGGATGATATTCAAACTTCTGCGAACGACGACGGTAACCTGCCCATATTCTGTACTATTCAATAGTTCCTCAAGAAGAAATGACCCGATAAAACCACTGGCACCAAAAAGAACTGCCTTTTTCAAATACTATACTGTAGTTTTCGCCTGTACGGGTGCCAACACAAAATGAGCTTCTGAAGTGATAGGAACATTTAAAGCCCTTGATATAATACACGTTTTCTCCGCTTCCTTTGTAATTGCTTCGAACTCATCTGCCTTAATACCATCAATCGCTCCGGTAATTGACAGATGAATATTTTTAATACTTAAATCTTCCATTGTTACCGTAGCTTCGGTATCCAATGATGTCGGACGCAATCCCTTTTTGGTCAATAATGAACAAACTGACATTGTAAAACAACCCGCATGTGAAGCAGCAAGTAATTCTTCAGGGTTTGTCCCTTTCTCTGCTCCTTCAAATCTTGTTTTAAAAGAGTAGTTCGCTCTTTCCAATACTCCGCTAACTGTGCTAAGTGAACCTTTGCCTTCTTTAAGGTTTCCCTGCCAATGTGCTTTTGCTGTTTGTTTCATAGTGCTGATTGTTTAGGTGCGATTTTATGTAAAATTTCTTCGAACCCAAAGCTAAAGTTTTTTTGGCCTTAAAACAGGAAGAAAAAGAAAGCCGTATAAGGCACCAGCAACCATTCTAACGCTAAAAGTCAGAAAATCAGCAAATTAGCCGACAATACCTGTTTTTATAAAACTTTGCCAATTACAGTAATTTCTCTATCTTTGTCACCCTTTTAAAATTATTAACAATTTAAACAAAAGCGAAGAATGGCAAATCAGTATGAAACCGTTTTCATTATGACTCCCGTTTTGTCTGATGAACAGGCAAAGGAAACGGTCGCTAAGTACAAAAAAGTACTTATAGACAGTAAATGCAAAGTCATTTACTCTGATGATTGGGGCCTGCGCAAATTAGCGTATCCTATTCAGAAGAAAACCACAGGCTTTTACCACCTCTTTCAATTTGAAGGGGATGGCAAAGTAGTCGCAGAACTTGAACTGGCTTACAAACGTGATGAACGCCTGCTGCGTTACATGACTGTGGTCCTGGACAAACACGCGATCGCATACAGCGAAAAACGCAGAGCCAAATCAAAGAAAAAAGAACCGGCATCTGCCTGAGTTTAAATTTCAAAAAAATAATTTATAAGCATTTAAATAATTTTCCAAAATGGCTGAGAACACATCCGAAATAAGATATCTGACTCCAACCGCAGTTGAAGTAAAGAAAAAGAAATATTGCCGCTTTTTGAAAAGCGGGATCAAATACATCGACTACAAGGACCCTGTATTTTTGTTGAAATTTGTAAACGAACAAGGCAAATTGTTGCCAAGGAGACTTACAGGTACATCTTTAAAATACCAACGCAAAGTTTCACGTGCAGTTAAACGCGCCCGTCACATTGCGATTATGCCATACGTGGCTGACTTGATGAAGTAAGCGATCAACTTAGCTATTTGATGAGCCTTTAGTTTGTAAGAACATTTTAAAATTTAAAAACAGAAGAAAATGGAAGTTATTCTAAAGCAAGACGTTAAACATCTTGGATACGCAGATGATGTTGTAAAGGTAAGACCAGGATATGGCCGTAACTTTTTATTGCCAAAAGGCCTTGCTATTACTGCAGACCCAAGTTCCAAAAAGCAATTGGCAGAAACCAAAAAGCAAAGAGCCTTCAAAGAGGAAAAGATAAAGAAAGCGGCAGAAGCTACAGTAGCATCGTTGAAAGATATGATCGTGCGCGTTGGAGCTAAAGTAGGTGAATCTGGCAAAATATTTGGTTCTGTAAATGCGATACAGATTGCGGATGCCATTAAGAAACTTGGATTTGATGTGGACCGCAAGAATGTTCTCATGAAGGAAGAAGTGAAAACCATTGGTACTTATACAGCCGATGTGCGCATCCACAAAGAGATCATTGCAAAAGTTACTTTCGAGGTAGTAGCAGAGTAATTCGAGTTAGTAGCGGAGTAAAAGGTGAGCGGCAAACGGTAATCGGTGTTCAGTACAGCTTTATAAAATCCCCATCTTCTCTGCAAAATGGGCGCTGAAATCTTTCAGATCAGCAGTCATCGCCTCTTCTCCTGTTGCCTTTTTTAACGTATCAGCCATGGACAGCAGACTTTGATGAAAGAATCGTTTCATCTCATCCACCGACATATCCTTAGTCCACAAATCAATCCTTAGTGTATTATTTTCGTTGGCATCCCAAAGCGCAAGCAGCAAAGACTTACATCTGCTCTTTTCCTTACCATCATCTGTTTCCCAGTCAATCGCCAGAGGAAGATGATTTTCATCGACCTGGACTGTGATTTTTATTTCAAAAGTTTTAGCTGCCATATCCCGAACCTGTATGATTGAAAAATAAGTATTTAATATTACATTTGTTTAAACAACAATTTTGACCAAAAGTATGGAATCAAAACCAAATCCCCCGGAAATAAAACCCACAACACCGGAAATAAAACCCGCAACGGCAGAAATAAAACCCACAATCCCTCCAGTCATAAAAGCTTCGACCGAAGAAAAAAAATCAAAAAAAAGTCTCATCCTGTTAACCTTGCTGCTGCTTTCCATAGCAGGAAATGGGGTGCTTGGCTGGCTGTTGCATAAAGAACAGCAGCGCGCAAACACAATCGTCACGGAAAAAGAGACCGTTATTGTTGAACGCGACAACGTGAAAAACGATCTGGTACAATTGCAAACCGACTACGGAACTTTAAAAACCAATGACAAAAAAATTCAGGCCGACCTGGACGAGAAAAAAGAACAGATAGCAGGCCTTATAGAGGAAGCAGATAAACACAAAGGAGACGCATATTATATCAGCAAATTAAAAAAAGAGACCCAAACCCTGCGTACAATCATGCAAGGGTATATACATACCATAGATTCGGTAAATACCCAGAACAAAACCCTGCTCAAAGAAAATGTCAAAGTCCGTACCCAATACCTGAGTGAAACAGAGAAAGCCAACGAACTCACAAAAGAAAAAGAAGACCTGGAAGGCCGGATTAGTACTGGCTCCATACTTAAAGCCAGCGGAACCAAAGCCAGCGGAGTCAGTGTACGCGATGGTGGGAAAAAAGAATCCGAAACAAAGAAAGCACGTAAGTCTGACAAGATAAAAGTAACACTCACCATTGGTGAGAACTCACTTGCCAAAAAAGGGCAGCGTGAGGTATATCTGAGGGTATTAACTCCGGACGGAAAAGAACTGACCCGCGCGCTGGACGATGCCAACAGTTTTTCCTTCAACGGAGTCAGAGGCTTTTTCTGCGCCCGTCAATCCATCAATTACGATAACAAGGAAATTCCGGTAACGCTGTATGCCGAGGATAAAAACAAATTCATTCCCGGGAAATACATCATTGAGGTCTATTGTGAGCAAAACAGGATTGGGCAGACTGCTATAACGCTGGAATAGCCGGCATTCCATTTTCGCACTTCTCGTTTAGTACTGGTATCTTAGCCCAGGACGATCTTTGCATTCTTTTTGTTAATTCGTGGCCTTAATTTGAAAACAAGCTGAAGCTGTTTTGGGCCATATTATAATGGCTAATATCGTGCGCATTATAGGTACTTAATGGCTACTATAGTAGCCATTATAAATTAACGAAAAATCGACTTGGTTCCCGCGAAAAATCGACTTGGTTCCATCAGCTTCCGTTACACTTGCTACCGTCGGTGAAAGCATCAGGCTCTCCCCCTAAAAGTATGCCCGCACCTGTGCTCCCCCTGTATTCACCACATTCGAACCGGATGACTTTCTCCCGTCATAGTTGAAGCTGATCGTCAGGTTGTGCGCCAGATTCCGCTGATAAGTAGCATTCCAGGTTACATTTAGCCCCGGCCTCAAAGCTTCCAGCATTTCATAAGCTACCGGAGTCGTCGGATCATCATTATAGGTCAATTGAATAAAATTCACCTTTGCGCCAAAGCTTCCCTTTTGCAAAACGTTGTAGCGCAACTCTAGCCCGTAGTTCTGCTGAATGGATTTTTGAAAAGCTGAATCCCCCACGTTCTCTTTATTCACAAACTTCAGGATCAGACTGACCCGGAATTTCGTATTCGGCTGATAGCTGATTTTTGGTTCCACACCGGAATACAACACATCAAAATCACGGGTTGCGAAAAACTGGGAATTGCTGTAATGCTCCCCGTCATTCAGGCCAAGGTTAAGGCTGAAAGCCCTTGTAATATTCCAGCGAATTTTCACCTCCTTCAAAATAGCTAACCGGGAATCCAATCCATCCGTAAGGTCTGTAATGGTCCGGACATCCTGGTAATTAAAATCAATGCCGTATTTGGAATTCAGCTGATTAAAAAACAGCGTGCTTCTGAAAGAAGAGGTAAGTGACTTCATGGAAGTATCACTGCCCGGCTGATAGACAGGGTTGTAGGCATGATCCAGATTATCTTCCGTAGTCTTTTTATCTACCCGGTAGGACGTCTGATCTGAGAATAATGCAATGATTTTTTTTATCCCCTTTTTACCCGACCATACAGCAGCAGGCCTGATGTTAAAAGACTCGCTGAACTGATTCGTGAACACAGGGGTCATCTGGTTCGTTGGGGTATAGATCTTAATATAATCTGCCTGATCCTTATACGTGGCAACCTCAAACTCATTCAGTTGTTTAATTCCATCATGGTTATAATCTACCCATTGATAAACTCCTGTACCATCAGGCACCTGAACATAAGTAAATTCCTGTTTCACCTCCTGTCCGGACCCAACTTCGTAAAACACATTGTTTGTCAGCAGGCCATGGCTCACGTTCAGAGTGTGCTCAATACGGCCCAATAAAGTCTGATCAGGCTTGATCTTTGAAATGAGCGTATCCAGAATTTCAAGTGTCCGATAAGCGGAAGTAATGCTAAGCAGGTTATTACGGTTCTTCAGAAAACGTATATTAAAAGCTGCTTCCTGTGCATAGGTGCTTTTTTTAAAGGCATTTCCTCCCGTCTCTGCCCCATAATCAGTTCGCTGCTTATAGCTTAAAGTGGTTTTCATTTTGGATGTATCTGAATTCGAGATGAAACCCGTCCATTCGAAAAAACCCGCACTGCTCACTGACAAGGTATCTGTTCCCCTGTTCCTGACCTGGTTATGTTCTTCCTGTTCACGGATGCCGAAAGTCAGGAGTTTAAAGCGCTGCGTTGCAACTCCCTTGTGCCGCAG
The DNA here is from genome assembly GCA_013286805.1 of Bacteroidota bacterium. Taxonomy (GTDB): domain Bacteria; phylum Bacteroidota; class Bacteroidia; order JABDFU01; family JABDFU01; genus JABDFU01. The sequence goes on from JABDEY010000014.1 coordinate 7,285, forward strand.
AAAGGAAGTGTTCCGGGCGCTAGCAGAATTCATCAGGCTACCGTCAAAACTCATTTTAAATGTCTTGGTGGTAACCCCGCTTACTAATGATTGTTTATAGGCATTGTAGTTGGATCCTTCCAGAAATGTATTAATGGAATAGCCCAGCATAAATAAATTAGGTTTGGTAAGTGTTGCTCCTGCACCAAACAGATTCTGGTCCGCAAACTGAGCGGTGCCGATCCGATTCCAGTCCCTCTCAAACTCAATGGAACGATAGCGTTCGATGGTCTGGAAATTTTGCTGTAAGTATTCATAATTGACATTCGACACCAATTTCAGGCTTTTAGATGCATTTTTTGTGGAATCGTTAGCAGCTCTCCAGGTCTGGACATTATCCACACTTGCATGAAAGGCAGTACCTACATCCGTTGATTTATCCTTTGTTGAAAATGTATTGATATTATTATTCGACAGAGCCCCCTCTACCTTTACCATTGTATTTGCATTCAATTTATAATCAGCCCCCAACGTCACTAATTGCTGACTTTTGGGTGCAATCAGTTGTATCACCGGCTCAAAATTTCCCTGCGGCACACAATTTACGGGAGCCACCCATTGAAATACATTCCCATTCGCTGCCGAAGCTACCTGCCTGTAATTACCCTGTGTGACTTGCGAAAACTTAAGCTGGAACTTCGCCTTTGTAGAATCCGTTGAATACCTGTAGAAAATGACATGAATAGGACCAGGACCGCAGATGGCCATCATTGTGTCTATTTTCTGATAAAGCACCAGAGAACCTGACCAGGCAACACTGTCCACTCCCGGGTAAACGGCCTTGGACATATTATTCCCCGCATTGGCCAGAACAAGTTTTTCAGAATCCGTCAGCTGCTGAAGCACAGGCTTGTTCTTATTATCCTCTTCCGAATATGCATTGAAACGCAGGGCCAGGTTACCCTTTTTGTATTCATCACCGATGTGATATAACGATCGTGCATAGTTGTTACTGGAATACTGAAATTCAACTGTTATGCGGGAATCCTTCGTGATCATACGTTTGGCCGTAAATGTGATTTGGGCTGTGTTATAATCGATGGTATAATCATTGTCCTGCCCTCTGACCACGGGAAACCCATCTATATAAACCTTCTCTGTTCCGGAAAGTACAACTACAAATTGCTCACCGGCATTTCCAGTTAAAAAATAAGGCCCCTGGTTCCCATCAATACCCTGAATAAGATTTCTTCCATACATACCCCTTGAAATACCTGCACTGCCGGTAATGGTCATGATTCCCATTTTAGAAGAATCCTTCTCCCCGGGCTGGACAGGAACCTTAGTAGTAAAATTAGCCCCCTGCGCCTTTTTGTGGAACCGCATGAAATAGCTGGCAGGGTTGGCTATTTCAAAATCTCCTGCAATCAGTTTTGAACGTTTATCATTTATCTGGATGAACACCTTATCAAAATCCTGCAACTGCTGAGTAGTTCCTTCCGCCTGAATAGGGATATTATTATCCGTAGCCGCCAATAAGATATTTACATTATCACTTAGTTTACCTGCAACCTGAAGATTCAGATTGGAATTTACAGCCAGATCCTGGTTACTGCCAAAAGTCACCCCACGTGAAATACTGCCGTTCTTGGTAAGACCATCCGTTTTGAACAGATCATTGGAAGGCTGTGCGACAGAATACTGAAAGGGGTTCAGCGCCCCGTTTTTATCGGGCCGGAGCTTATTCATGTCTTTGTGTTGTACCACTTCCTCCAGATTAAACGGGAAAACACGGTATGAAAACAATAAGGTGTCCACAGAAATACCCTGAAGTCTGATTTTTTTACGATTCAGATAAATCAGGGCTTTGGGATTGTCCACACGAAAAAAGGAAGTATCGATTAATTGTTTTGCAGGATTTGTAATAACAACACTCAAAGGAATAAAGCTCAAGGTATCCAGACGTATCGTGTCTGATAACACACGCACCAGCTTTGAACGGATATTGCTTAGGCTTTGCGATTGGCCGGTATTCCGTGGTACAGCCTGTGCCTGTGCCTGTGCCCGACCGACAGAAAGCAATGCAACGCTAAGTAACAGGAAAAATCCTGCGTACAGTTTGAATTTTCTAACTTTTCCCAATATAAAAAGCTATGATCCGTTCTTGCAGCATAAGACCAATGACAGACTGGGTTTTATTCTCCTGCGCCTGCAGCAGGTTAAGTTGGGCATTCACGAGTTCAATAAAGGTAGCAGAACCTAAATCATAACGTCCCTTGATGATCTCAAAGGCGCCCTGAGCAGCGACAATCCCTTTATCAGAAGTCTCCACCTGCTGAACGGCAGATGTATAATCTCCAAGGGCTTGTTTGATGTCGGTTTTGATCCCGATTTGCAAATCCTCATAATCAATTCGTGCATTATCAAGAGCTATTTTACCCAGACTAACATTCGTTCGTGTAACATTCTTGTCAAAGATATTCCAGGTTGCATTTAAGCCAGCTATTCCATAAACCTGTCCCAACTGAGTTCCGAAAGCTGTCTGTGTGGGTGGCAGGGCGGGCACATCATTCAGCGAAAGCCGGTAGTAGTAACCTCCAGTTGAATAGACTCCGTAATTAAATCCGACTTTGGGCAGGTAGCCGCTGCGGTATTTCTCCAGATTCTGTTCTGCCACATCCATAGCTAATTTCCCGGCTTCCAGATCAGCACGACGAACCAAAGCTGTATCAATCAATGACTGTTCATTCGCATATCCGGAACTCAACTGTTCCTCACTTAGCGCAAGGTCGGCCAGTTCATAGTGTTCCGCATCAGCGATCCGGAGCTTTTTAAACAGGTTTATTTTATCGGTCCGCAATTTATTTTCCGCATTTAATAAAATGAGTTTGTCCTGACTCGTCTGTGCCTGTTGCTGGTACAGATCAGATTTAACTTTCCGCCCAACCTCCGTAAGTTCCTTCAATTGCGCTTCTCTTTTCACGGAAGTAGTCAGGTTATCCTTTGCGTATGCAGCAATCCTGCGGTCAAGAATCACCTGCAGATAAGCCTGGATTACATCAAAACTAATCTGCTGCAGCACACGTTGCAGGCTGAATTGTTGCCCATTTTTTTGCAGAAGGGCAGCCTTCAGTGAAGCCTTGTCCGCAAACCCGTTAAAAATATTTATGCTGCTTACCAACTGATAATTGTAGCCGCTCTTATTTCCATTCACTAACAAAGGCGTGCCAGACAAAAACTCATCTTTCCCTGCAGTATAGTTATAACCCGCACCGGCCGTCAAATCAGGTAAAAATTGTCCGTAACTACCCATTACTTCAACGCCTGCTATTGCAAGGTTATTGTTCCCCTTTAAGACTTCCGTGGATTTTGTTACAGCCAGTTTTATACAATCGTCCAGAGTCAATACTTTCAGGGAGTCCGCCGGCGCAGCTGAAAGCAGAACCTGAAAAATAAAAGCAAAAACAACTACTAATACAACTCCCTTGTTGAACATCTCACAAAAAAATTAATTTTTCCTTACCGATCACCGTTTGCTAATAACCGATCACCAGTTACCCCTACTTCAAAATCCTCACCTTTTGCCCCTCCTCCACGCTCTCCCCCAGATTAAGTGCCACCTGTTCCCCTTCTTTCAATCCGGAATTAAGAACCAATTTCTCACCCGTATTTTCCGCAATCTTTATTTCCCTGTAACGAATCCGGCTGCTGTCATCCACAACCGGAACAAAATATTTCGCACCTCTTACTACCAATGCCTCGGAGGGTAATTGTAATTTATCAGATCCCGGAATCTGCACTTTAACCGTCACATAACTACCGGGTAGCAGAATGTTCTTCTCATTGTCAATATCAATTTCCACCGTCAGCATTCGCGTTCGCTGATCGAGTTCCCCGGTGGTGCGGGTAACAGACGCTTTCAAATTAAATTCCGGGTGATCAGGCAGTGTAATCGTCACCGGATAACCCGGCTTGATATAATCAGCGTCTTTCTGTTCCACATAAATATAGGTTCTTATTTTGTTCAGCTGAGCAATCGTCACCACTGGCTGCGAACTCGTCTGGGAATTGGAAGCATTCTGAACCAGTGAGCCCGGATCGGCAAAGCGTGCAGTAATGGTACCGCTGAATGGAGCCTTGATAGCTTTATAATCCATTTGTTCTAACAGTGATTTCAAATTGGCTTCCCCCATCTTCACATCCGTCTCCGTCTTTTCCTTATCCTCTTTGGAAATATACTCCTTACCGAGCAGGGCCTGATCCCTTGTCAGAATTATTTTTTTATTTTCCAGATCAGCCTTTCCTGCATTATAAGCCTGATCTATCTCGGGGCTTATAAGTGTCGCCAGCAATTGACCTTCAATAACTCTATCCCCTTTATCCACCAGCATCTTGTCAATGTAACCACTGATTTTAGCATACAGGGTAACATTCAGGTAGGGAGAAGTTTCTCCAACATACGTCAACTCCCTTGCGCCGGCACCCGCAGCCGCTTTCACCACTTTCACCACGGGCCCTGCATTTGCCTTAGCCAGCCGCTGTTTCGCTTCCGACTCAACGCTGTTGGAACGCTGCATAAACAAAAATGCAATTCCTGTACCCACCACCAGAATCAACAAAACACTTCCAATAACCAATCTATTTTTCATTTGCTTCTTTTTCAAATTGTTCATCCAATGCCTGTGCGGTTGGCATTGCTTTGCGCAAAACAGCATAAACCAATGGCACCACAAATAAGGTTACAACAGTTGCCAATAGCAGGCCGCCAATTACCGCCCTTCCCAAAGGGGCGTTTTGTTCGCCCCCTTCACCGGCACCAATAGCCATGGGAATCATTCCCAAAATCATTGCGATGGCAGTCATCAGCACAGGACGCAACCTGGTTTTTCCTGCTTTCAAAGCTGCATCAAAGGCATTCAGGTTTTCATCCACGCGCAAATCATTTGCAAAATTAACCATCAGGATAGAATTTGACACGGCAATACCAACTGCCACAATTGTGCCCATGAGCGACACCACATTAATCGTAGTGCCGCTAAGTGTCAGCATCCACAATACCCCAACAAGCGCGCCTGGTACGGCAATCATAATAATAAAAGGGTCGAGCCAGGATTGGAACAGCACCACCATAAGCAGATAGACAAGTGCCATAGCCAGAATAATCCCAAGACCCAACGTAGAAAACGAAGAGGTCATCACTTCGTTTTGTCCCCTCAGCCGGATACGCATACCCTTTGGCAATTCCCCCAACTCATTTATTTTTTTCTGAATCTCACCCGCAACCGAACCCAGGTCCCTCCCCTCCACATTCGCATTCACATCCATAATCCGCTGAACAGTATAATGGTTTATTACATTAAATTGACTTTGGGAACTGATGGTGGCAATATTACCCAGCGATTGTGACTGGGAAGCAGGTATATCTGTTGGCATCGAAGCCGTTGTTCTAAGTAAAGCACCTGCACCTGAAGTAATGGAGGTAGACAGAATTTTCTGAACGGAATTTAATTTCTCCATCGGAGTTTTCACCGCAACTACATAATTTACACTGTTGACCGGGTTCAGGTAATAGTTGGCCCCCACCAACGCACTGGAAGATAAGGAAATCAGCATATCATTGGCCACATCCCGTTGGGAAAGGTTCAGGCGGGCCGCCAGCACCCTGTCCACATTCAGTTTAAATTCAGGAAAGTCCAAAACCTGTTTGATATTAACATCCTCCGTCCCGGGAATTTTTTTTAGCTCATCGCGAAGGCGCTTGGCATAGATATAGGATTTGTAATAATCGGAACATTCAATCTGGACATCAATCGGAGAGGAAAGCCCGAAGTTCAATACCTGGGAAACAATATCGGCGCTTTGAAAATAAATGCCACATCCCGGAAAATTATTCTCCAGATCTTCCCTGATTTTTTTCATGTATCCGGTGGTAGGTGCATGCCCAGGGTTGAGAGAAATAAGAATTTCCCCATCCATCCCGCTGGCATTATCCGTACCTACAAAACCAAGATTAAAAAAAGAAGGTACACCAATCATGTCGTTGACTGTTTGCAATTCCGCAGCGGGTATAATTTTCTGAATTCGTTTTTCCGCAGCATCAACAAGCTTTTCTGTTTCTTCAATGCGTGTACCCGAAGGCGACCTGAAATGCAGTTTCATCAAACCGCTGTCAGTAGCAGGAAAGAAATCGGTGCCAACAATTTTTAACAAAAACAAAGAACCTCCCAAAACAATCGCTGCCACCGGCAGAATAATTTTTTTATTCAACAGAAAGCTCCGAAGTATTTTACCGTATCCTTCCCGGAATTTATCAAAACCTTTGTCTCTGGCAATGTTGAACTTTTCACCTAAGCGTTTCGAAATACTCCTTCCCGAATACTTTTCACCGGAATGTAAATGCTCATTTTCCATCAGGATACGTGCCAGAATAATCACCAGCGTCCTCGAAAGAATATAAGATGTAATCATCGCAATAACCACCGCCCATGCCATAGGGGTGAACAGATACCTGGAAGGCCCGGTCAGCAACACCACCGGAAAAAAGACAATGCAAATTGACAGCGTTGCTGCAAGGGCCGGAACTGCAATCTGCTGTGCACTTGTTAGAATAGCAACCGTAAGAGGCTTGCCAAGAAGCCGGTTCCGGTGAATATTTTCCACTTCCACAGTCGCATCATCTACCAGCATACCAATGGCCAGGGAAAGTCCGCCCAATGTCATGATATTCAGCGAGCCTCCAATGAGTTTCAAACCAATTATCGCCACCAAAATACACAGAGGTATGGAAGTACAAACAATAATAACACTGCGCCAGCTTCCGAGAAAAAACAGAATCATCAGGGACACAAGAATCGAAGCCGCAATCGCCTCATGCAATACATTATTAATGGAACTGCGTACAAATATACTTTGGTCAAAATCGATTTTCAGATCCAGCCCTTCGGGGGCAGTTTCTTTGATAATGGGAATCATGCTTTTTGCCGCTTCTACCACCGCAAGCGTAGATGCCCCGGCCTTCTTGAGTACGACCAGATAAGCAGCACGTCCTCCGTTCACCCGCACAATATTCGTCTGATCCGCATAGGCATCCGCCACTCTCGCCACATCCCCAATAACAACCGGTTCTCCGTTAATCACTTTAATTGGAATATCCTTAAAATCCTTCACCTGATCCGGGCTGGAGTTCAGACCAATATTATATTCCCTTTTACCAATCCGTGCCGTACCCGCCGGGACGATTACATTCGATGCCTGAATGGCACTCAGCACATCAGAAGGAGAAACACCTTTTGCCCGCATGGCATCCGGATTCAGGTCAATATTGATTTGACGGCCTTTACCTCCGTATGGAGCAGGTGTTGACAAACCAGGCACCGTGAATAAACGGAGCCGGATAAAGTTCAGTGCATAGTCGAACAATTGAGACTCCGGTAAGGTTTTGCTGCTGATCGTAAGTTGGGAGACAGGAACATTGGAAGCGTTAAACTGTATAATTGCCGGAGGCTGCATACCCGGAGGCATGCTGCGCAACGAAGTACTTGCGACAGCCGTCATTTGGGCAATAGCGGCACCAATGTCAGCACCTTCCTGAAAATAAACCTTCAGCACACCTATGCCCGGAATAGATTGGGACTCAATGCGGTCAATCCCGTTCACAGTAGTTGACATCCCCCGTTCACTCAGGAATACCACACGACGCTCCATCTCTTCAGCGGAAAGACCCGGGTAATTCCACACCACCGCCACAACAGGAATATCAATGGCCGGGAAAATATCTATCAGCATTGATTTGATAGAAATAACCCCCATAATAATGATAAGGAAGGCCATTACGCCAATCGTATAAGGCCTGCGTAAGGCTAAACGGACTATCCACATAAATGAATACGCTTAATAACTTGCAGGGTAAATTTAATCAAATTGTTTCTGACCCTGAAATAGTCTATTTTTAAACTATTTCAGTAAACAATAAAACACATTCTACATGAAACATGTTGTTTTTCTGCCCTTCCTGCTTTTCGCAGGCTTATTTTCTTCTTACGCCCAATGGACAATCAGCAATCCTGGGCAAACGGATGTGTTCATAAAAAATTCAGGGCAGTATGATTATTTGCTTGGGCACTCCTCTGAACCCATTTCTTATGTATTAAACAGCAATGACAAACATGTTTTTTTCACCGAACATGGTTATACCATCCGCTTGTATAAAAAAATCAGAAAGGAGAATGCAGGAAAAGAAAAAAAGGAGGAAGAGAATAAAACAGAATCCCTATATATCAGCATGAACTGGGAAGGAAGCAATGCTCATCCTCAGTTGCTGGCAGAAATGGAAACGCCGGGCTATCATAGCTATGCAGATGAGGGCTTTAGAAACTTAAAATCCAAAGGATACAAAAAACTTACCTATAAAGAATTATACCCCGGTATTGACATGGAGTTCAAAATTGACGAAGAAGGCGGCATTAGGTACTGTTTGATTGCACAACCGGCAGCCGACCTCAGCAAAATTAAAATGCATTATGGAGGCGACCTTGAAAAAATCGAAACAGATGCGGAGGGAAATATCAGTATTAAAACAGAAGCAGGTTATATCAAAGTCCAGACTCCTATAGGCGACACGAGACTAAAATTAAACACAGGCACACAGATACTTTCTGCAGCCTGGCCGGTAACTCCTAACCTGGGCGGTGGAAAAGGCCCTTATGATGTAGCTTTTGACCAAAATGGAAATGTGTACATTGATTATACGGATGGCGTCAAGGGTTATAATTACATCAGCAAATATTCTCCTGCAGGGTTATTCCAGTGGACAATTGATTTATCACCTGCTGGGCCTGCTTCCAATGGCAGTAAATGCTATGCCGACTTTTGCGTTATTCCATCCGGAAGTATATTTATTGCAACTGGCTTTGATACCTCCCTGACAATCGGTGGAATGGTAAGTAAAATAAGCACTGCAGGTAGTTTGGTGACTACTGCTACCTGGCCAATCGCTTTGAATAAGGAAGGCTGGGTAATAAATTACAATAAATGTTCAAATGTATTATTGATTGGAGGAGGAGGAACAACAAATTACGTAAGTATGAGGATGGGTATTGACACCTCATTGGCAGGCACAATTACCGGGACTAATTTCAATGCTGCCACCGGGCCTTTAGATTGTGCTGATCAGTTGGGCAACCCTGGGCCATGTTACGGCAACGACATGGCCAGAATGCTGATAGATGATAATGGAGATATGTATTCATATTTCGCCTCAAATCCCACAATGACCAGCAGCAACCAGATAACCAAATCTGCTTCCCCATATAATACAGCTGTTTATCATACTACACGCGCAGGTTGCTCTTTTTATGAACTTACCAGTATTCCCGATTATGTTAACGGATCAGAAGTCGGTGTTTGCACCCGCTTGAACGTAATGGATATGAATGCAGGTTATTTGTATTTTTTTGACGGGAAGAACCTCGAGGCATACACTAAAAGCAATGGAACCCTGATCGCTTCTATTATCGTCTCGGCAGCTTATACCTGCGGAGGGTACAATGATTTTTTTAATACTGGTAACATTAATCCGGTTTATAAGAATGAAGGAATTGCGGTTGATGCATGCAACAATATATATGTCGGAGGACAAAGCAAGATACATGAATTCAACTTCAATGGTACCTCCTTTACTGTGCTTACAACAATTCCGGTCCCGGCTAATGTATATGACCTGATGCTCGATAAAACAAATCATCTATTATATGCAGTGGGCAATAACTTTGTAAGCTCCATCGTTGTCAGCCCTTGCAGCAGTATTTCACTTAGTTCCTCTTCCACCTGCGGAGTTATGGTAACGGGGCCGGTAAGTGTCACCGTCATTGGAGGCACGCCTCCCTATACCTATTCCTGGAGCAATGGCGCAAGCACTAATCCAATGACAGCAGTGCCCGGCACCTATTCTGTAACTGTTTCAGATGCCTCCTGCATTCAAAGCATCCAAACGGCAGTAATCCTCGTTCCAGCTGCGGTTACTGCAGCAACGAGCAGTATTGGCACAACCTGCGACAATTCTAATGGTCAGGCCAGCGTTACTGCAGGGGGTGGTACTGGCGCCTATACCTATTCATGGTCTGGCGGAGCATCCTCCCAGACAATTAGCGGGTTGGGAGCAGGTATTTATACAGTTACTGTCTTTGATGCTGATAATTGCACAGCAACTTCAATAGCCACTGTCAGCTGTCCTACCAGCGAGAATGAGTTTCTCAGCAGTATCCGCTTCGTTCTGTTCCCAAATCCAGCCAACAGCATAATAACCATTCAAACCACATTGAAAGACCCCTATTCCATCCAGCTGATAAATCTCCTGGGTGAAATTGTCACTACTCATGATAATATTCATTCTCCAAGTTTCAATCTTGATGTTGCCACCCTGGCAAAATCCGTATACATTGTGCAGGTGAGAAATTTGAATACTAATTTGATCGGGCGGCAACGGGTAGTTCTGGAATAAGGATGATAAAGATTTTTCCAAAATAAAAACACCAATTTTAATAATTTTTCATTTTTACCAGAAATTAACAAGGTTTGGCAAGGGAATTGAGTATATTTAGTAAATACACCGAATTATGAAAAATCTCTTCACATTGGTTTTGACGCTCTCCTTCGGACTGCTCATTACCACAGCCAAAGCTCAGAATAAACAGAATGATGACGATGCCTACTATACGCCTTCAAATTCCAACACCAACTCAAATCAGAAAGCGGACCAGACTACTGGAAATGTTGAATCAGGTCCTTACCATGAAAATGGTTACAGCCAGATAGACTCCCTTTCCAATCCAAACGGCTTCCGTTATCCTGATTATTGCTATGACGATTATGGCTATTATTATGGTTACCCTTATTGGGGATATTATGGTGGCATCTGGTGCTATTCCCCCTGGTTCACCGGGCGTTATCCTTATGGTTATGCCAGTTGGGCCATGAGAGGCGGTTATGGAGCCCGGTACGGAAGCTATGGAGGAAGAGGGGGTTATGGTTACGGAGGAAGAGGTGGTTATGGAGGAAGAGGTGGCTATGGAGCAAGAGGAGGATCAGGAGCTCGCGGAAATTCCGGTTATGGAGCCCGCAGCGCATCCCATTCAAGCTCAAGGTCAGGTTTCGGTGGGACAGGAGCACGTTCAGCCGGCTCTTAAATTATTATTCGCAGCATTTATTTAAATTTTTCGGAGCTCATGAATCCTCCATTCGCAGGATTTCGCTTATTCACCAATGCGCTAATTAGGAATGGTTAGGCGCACTATAAGAGTGCGTCCCGATTGGCAGGATAAAGTCGAGGACCTTGGCTTCAACTACCACACGCTAAATAACGAAGTTTATTGGGACGAAAGCACCTGTTATGAATTCAGCTACCCCCAGATTGAAATTCTGGAAAACGCAACGAATGAGTTGCATAGTATGTGCCTGAAAGCTGCGGAACATGTCATTAAAAACAATTTATACGAACGGTTTTTTACAAAAAAAGAATTCATTCCCCTTATCAAATCAAGCTGGGAACAAAGCTCCCCATCCATTTACGGACGATTCGATCTGAGCTGGAACGGCAACCTTCAGACACCACCTAGAATGCTGGAGTACAACGCCGATACGCCGACCTCGCTTTTTGAGGCTTCGGTCGTCCAATGGAACTGGCTGCAGGAATGCTTTCCAAAACAGGATCAGTTCAATTCCCTGCATGAAAAAATGGTAGCACATTGGAAAGAAATCAAACCTCATCTCAAAAAGCAAATCCTTTTTTTTTCCTGCCTCGATGAATTCCCGGAAGATCTTGTAAATGTTTATTATATGTTGGAATGCGCTTCAGAGGCAGGCATAAAGACACAATTCATCAGCGTTACCGACATTGGCTGGAACGGAGAAAACTTCACCGACCTTGAAGAAAATAAGCTCTGCAATATGTTCAAGCTATATCCCTGGGAATGGCTTATACATGAAGAATTCGGGCAACATTTGATTCATTCAGATACAATATGGATTGAACCCGCATGGAAAATGCTGCTCAGCAACAAAGCCATCCTTCCAATTCTCTGGCAACTCTATCCGGGCCATCCTTATTTGCTGGAATGCTATTATGACGAACCCGGAAAGATGAAAAGCTATATCAAAAAACCCTTACTATCCAGAGAAGGGGCAAATGTTACTTTGGTAGAAGACAATGTCCTCCTGCACCAAACAGGAGGAGACTATGGATCAGAAGGATTTATATTTCAGCAACTATGCAAACTTCCTGACTTTGAAGGAAACTTTCCCGTTATCGGGTCCTGGCTCATAGGAGGAGAATCCGCCGGCATGGGAATTCGGGAAAGCCGTTCTCCTATTACAGATAATTTCAGCCGGTTTGTGCCACATCTTATTGGCAAATAAAAACATCCACAAAGCATTTTTGGTCTAAAAATTACTATATTTATACTGACACTGTTTACTTTAAAAAAGTATACTTACTTATATATAAACCTAAATTACTGTTTATGAAAAGGATCATTACCTCAGCTTTTACTTTCGGACTGATTGCTCTCATCTTTACCTCCTGCAGCCGTTATTCCGATCTCTCGATTGCCAAAAGACATTACAGAAGCGGGTATTACGTAGAATACAATTCCGGCAGGAAAGCTGAACCGACAGTACAGGAAGCAAAAGTAAACACGGGGAAAACCAACTCTCAGGTCGATATCAATATACCCTCAAATACCAAAACTCTGGCAAATTCAATCGTTCAGGCTAAACCAACTAATCAGACGAACACAACCGCTACTACATCTTCTCCTTCAAGCCCTAATAACAATTTTGCTTTGGCAAAAAAGTTTAGGAACGCAGCTCCTGCCGAGCCCAGTTCTGATATTCGCAAAATTGAACAGGTACAGCATAAAAGCATTGAGTATACCAAGGCACTGTTTCATTCAACTAAGAATTATGTGGAGGAAGCAAGACATCATGGGGGAGGCGGAGGACATAGCCTTCTTTGGTGGATAATTGTTATTCTATTAGTGATATGCGTAATTGATTTACTTGATAATGGCTTTCTCGGCACTTTGATTTGGCTGATTTTGGTAATTGCCCTGGTACTGTTGTTACTTAGGTTATTGGAAATGCTGTAGCATAACCGTATTTACCCCTTTTTAGACCACTTACTCACTCAGAACGACCTTCTGATAATTACGCTCTGCAGTTAGGTTCAAAGCATATAGCTTTGCTTATCCTAATGAAAAAAACTATACTCTCCCTTTTGGCAATGCTCTGTATTTATGGCGGGGTATGCGCTCAGTATAGCTGGCAGTCATTGCCTAACGCACCCAAAAGTTATCGGTTAGATGACATTTATTTTCTGAACCCTAATCAGGGTTGGGCGATAAGTCCTTATTACGGGCTTCTTGAAAACCCATCAAAATTCGGCCAAATCTACCGGACAATCGATGCAGGGAAAAACTGGCAATTGCTAAAAGACAGCTCCCTCACTTACTACCGATCTGTTGGGTTTGCAGATTCCCTTACGGGTTGGGTGGGGAATCTTGGGGACACCACAGCTACCCCTGACACAATACCCTTTTATCATACAGTAAATGGAGGTATTACATGGTCCCCTGTTACTAATTTACCTTCCCCAAGGCCAAAAGGCATTTGCGGCATTTCAGTAGTAACGGATTCTGTCATTTATGCCTATGGCAGGTATTATGGTCCTGCGGTTCTGATGAAAACAACTGATAAAGGCACTACATGGAAAACACAAAGCATGAGTACTTATGCAAGCGGATTAGTGGACGGTTATTTTTTTAATAAGGACACCGGCTTTGTTACCGGAGGCAGTCCGACTAAAAATGCCACTATACTTTCTACGTTTGACGGAGGGACTACCTGGAAGACACGCTATCTTTCAACCCGAAACGATACAGACGGAGTATGGAAACTATCCTTCCCCAGCAGAAATATTGGGTATGCAAGCATTGAATACTGGGGAACAAATTGGCTTAACCGTAAGACGTATTTTCTGAAAACGACGGACGGAGGAATGACCTGGAAGGAAAATTCCTTTGTCACCAACTATGATCTTCAAGGCATTGGGTTTATTAATGATACCACCGGGTGGATAGGTGGCTGGTCCGGGACAAATTTCAAGACAACCGACGGAGGCCTGAACTGGAACTGGGATATCACCTTCGGCGTAGCAACGCCTCCCTATAATACCAGCGGAGATTACAACATGAATCGGTTCAGAAGGTTTGGAGATACATTAATGTATGCCAGTGGCAACACTGTTTATAAATTGCAGGTGCACAATCAAACAGGAATACATGAATTGCAAAATCAAATTGAGCATTTGGAAAATTACCCCAATCCCTTTTCAACCGAAACAACTATTTCATACAGCCTTTACTCGTCCGACATAATTTTCATTGAAGTCTATAATTCAATGGGTGAAAAAATCAGTTCAGAAAATTTAGGAACGCAGAATCCCGGAGAACATATTTATCTGCTTAAAGTTAATTTGACATCGGGAATTTATTTTTGCATCCTACATTCTGAAAACGGAAGGGTTACAAAAAAAATAGTGATAGAAAGATGAATATGCCAATTCACTATAGCCTTTCGGGAAATCTAAATTGTGCAGCACTCAAGAATTCAAAAAAAAGCAAAGCATGAATAATTGCGAAAGGGCAGACAGCCTGAGGCTGTTTGAGCCAGACAGGGTGAAAGCGAATTCAGAAAAAACAAAAGACAAGTATGAATAAACCATTAATACTTACCCTTCTATCTTTCCTGTTTTTCTTTCCGGCATTGGATTTTAAATTAAATGCGCAGCTTAAATCAGCAACTTCAAGTGCTCTATCTATAGGAAATCATCCGCTTGTTGCCGGAGGGCCTCCGATGTATATTATTCCTGTTGTGTTTCACGTTCTGTATCAGCAAAGTATCGATGACATTTCTGACGCTCAGGTTATAGATGCAGTAAATATTCTAAACCAGGATTGGAGAAAACGCAATGCAGACACCAGCGATGTCATTCCCCAATTTAAAAATCGGATAGGAGATACAAAAATTGAGTTTCGCCTGGCTACTAAAGATCCGAATGGAAATTGCACCAATGGTATAGAGCATATTTACACCTCCTTAACAACAAATGCGGGGGATGCATCGAAAATTAATCAATGGCCAAGAGGGAAGTATCTTAACATTTGGGTTGTAAATAGTATCTTGTTATATGGCTATCAGGTAGGAGGTTTGTCTTATTATCCACCTGATGTGACAGGCCAAAATTCTATATATGATGGAGTGATGATGATAAATTCCTACACAGGAAGTATTGGGACAAGTGCAGCCTGGAGTTCAAGGGGGCTTGATCTGGAAATCGCAAAATACCTGGGCTTATGGCATACCTGGGGGCAAAACGATGGTTGTGGAATTGCCTGCGGAGATGATGGAATAGCAGATACACCAATCACCAAAGGCTGGTGCAGTTGCCCTTTACCACAAAATGCAAAAATATGTGATACAGCAATCGTTGAGAATTATCAGAATTTTATGGAGTATTCCTATTGCACCAGAATGTTCACTCAAGGCCAGGCCATATTCTTACAGCAGGCAATGACTAATCCGGTTGATCAGCGTGACAGCCTTTCCACCAATTACAACCACTTAAACACAGGTACCGATTCAACCGATCAGGCCAACATTCCCAATTGTCCTCCTGTTGCAGATTTCACATCAAACAGAACTTCAGTCTGTCAGGGCAGCGCTGTTTTCTTTACCGATCACTCCTGGAGATCGACCCCCACAAAATGGTTTTGGAAATTTTCAAATGGGACACCCGATACTTCCACAGCCCAAAATGCAGCTGTTATTTTTAACACGCCCGGCCTGCAAAGTGTAACACTTACTGTAAGTAATAGTGCCGGTACTGATTCAGTACGACTGAAAAATTTCGTTTTTGTTTCATCTTCCAATGTTGACCACACAGGGCTCTATTCGGAAAATTTTGAAAATACCGATTTTAACAGCGATACACTTTGGGCCGTACAAACTGATAAAAGTCTGGGGCCTGCCTGGAAACATACAGATACAGCAGCTTTCAGCGGAGTATATTCCGTGATGCTTCCTTCATTTAATGGCACAGACATAGGTTTTACCTCTGATTTCATCACACCGCTGTTCGACCTTTCATCCTGCGTCCCAAATGCAACCCAATTAAATTTTAAATACTCCTGTGCAAGTAGTGCACCCGATACATCTTCTATTACAGAGAATCTGAAAATATACACCAGTAATAACTGTGGAGCTTCCTGGTTGCTTAGAAAGACGATCAGTGGTTTTGCCTTAGCAAGCGGGGGTTATGATGCGAATTATTACATTCCGGCTTCTAAAGCAATGTGGAATTCTGCATCGTTTACGATTCCGAATGCAAATCTCACAGGGCATACACGCTTTAAATTTGAATATAACTCCAGCCCCTACTCCAACAACATTTACATAGATGACATTAACATCTCTTCAACTGTCGGGGTCGATGAAATGCAAAATAATTTTACGGATTTAAATATGAGCCCCAATCCATCAGCCGGAAATAATACGATCATCATCAGCTATTTACTACCAGCTGCGGAAAGAATAAGCATTTCTCTCATTGATATAATTGGAAGAAGGATCAACATAATGGAGGACAAACAAGAATCGGCCGGATTAAAAACAGTTGCGCTTAATAAAAGCGATCTGAACCTCAGGGCCGGCATTTATATAGTCAGAATCAGCGATGGCAGAAGCAGTGCCGTTAAGAAACTGGTTATCACGGATTAGTTTTCAAAAACCTCCTGACTTCGACCTGTTTTTTTTGTATATTCGTTATACTTAATTTTATCAGGTTTACGAACGCTAAGCTCTATTTCATGCAACACAAATTACGTCTTCGCCTTGTTCTGGTTCTTTCAGGTATAACCTGGATGTATTGCGCATCTTTAACTGCACAGAACTTGTCTTCTCAATCAGCCAGGAACTTATCTTCTCAAAATGTGGCTATCAGCAACAAGGCTACCCGCACTTTGCTGGCTAATTCACTGAACGATTCCCTGGCCGGCTTTAATGAACCGGAAGTTCTAAGATTATATAACCTTGAACCGAACAGACATATTACCTTCCCTGCTTTTCTCGGCAAAGCACAAAAAGCCTACATCGCTCAAAAATATTATTCGAATGATTCCCGGAACCTCCGCATTATCCCAAATACAGCTCAACCACTGAATACTGCTTTCTGTACCAATTCCGATTTTGCACAGGGAACATTCGCAAACTGGACAGGATGTTCCGGCTGTAACCCCGATCCAAACGGAGGTGTATGTACATCCGGAGGAGTATGTACTACTCCGGGAATAGTATCTGGTAATCAGGACATTATGTCGGGCTTTGGAATTGACCCATGTGGAAATTTTCCGGTTGTCTGTCCCGGATTTACCTATTCAGCAAGGCTGGGAAACGCACTTCCTCCAGGCGGAACTGCTACAAATTTTGAGCCGGGTGCAGTAGCACAGGAGCTGAATTATTCTTTTACCGTACCTGTTTCCGGAAATAATGTTTTTACCTACAATTATGCTGTGGTCTTTGAAAATCCGGCCGGGCATACTGCTATACAGGCACCCTATTTTCGAGCAGGCTTATATACTGCAAATGGAGATACCGTTCCCTGTTCTTACTACAATTATATTGCAACGACTAATAACTCTGGCTTTGCAACTAACGCGGCAACAGCATGTAACCCGCTTTATGACAGCGGCGATCCGGTAGAATATAAACCCTGGACACCTGTATCCATTGACCTTGCACCTTATGCCGGTCAGACATTATACGCAAGGTTTATCTCCTCCGATTGTTCGCTGGGTGGACACTACGGCTATGCTTATATTGCCTGCACCTGTGCTCCGGTTGGAATTACACAATCAGATAGTCTGACGAATTCCTCCCCTGCAACTTTGTGCGCCCCTACCGGAATGGCATTGTACAAGTGGACCGGTCCGACTGGATCTGGTACAACAGGCCTTACAACGCAATGTATCAATACAACTTTTCCAGGGAACTATTCCGTGGCCTGTGAAACCTATACCGGATGTCAGAGCAATTTGAGTATCGCAATAATCAAACATCAAGGTGCCTTTACGGCATCTGCAACAAGTACATGCCCGGGTGATTCCATACAGTTTAGCTGTGTTGACAATGCCAAACCTTCAAAATGGAGTTGGACCTTTACTGGTGGAAGCCCGGGAATCTCAGCGCTTCAAAACCCCAAAATAGCATACCCTGCCCAGGGTTCATATCCCGTCAAAATGATTGTTACGGATACGATCGGTACAGATACCGTAAGCTATACAAATTACATTACGGTTCAGTCGGCGCCCATTACTCCCGTAATAAGCAATAGCGCGGCCAGTGGGCCATTCTGTGCGGGAGATTCTTTAACATCTAGCTATACAACCACTAATCAATGGTATTATAACGGTGCAATTATGAGCGGAACGACTACTCAAACAATCTATCCCGCCAATTCCGGATTTTATTCTGTAACCTACACAAACGTAAATGGATGTGCAGCAGGCTCTGCACCTGCTTCTCTAAACAACATTCAACCTATACCAACTGCGCTGATTACTTCCTCCGGCACCGTTGTATGTGGAGGAGATTCAGCTTTACTCATAGCATCCGGAACAGGAACGTATTCCTGGTCCACGGCTCAGACATCAGACTCCATAGTAGTAAAACCGCTCAGCACTTCATCCTATACCCTAACGGTAACCGCCAGCAATGGTTGTACTGCTTCAACAACCGCTTCCATTACTGTAAATTCCACAGCACCTCCCATTCCTGTTGCCCAACTAAACAGTGGTGTTCTTGCGTCTTCCTCTTCGACCGGAAATCAATGGAATCTGAATGGCACTCCTATTCCGGGAGCAACGGCACAGTTTTACACGCCCACTCAGAGCGGCTTTTATTCAGTTACTGTAACCGGAACCAATAGTTGTTCATCCACATCGAACCTTATAAACTGCACTGTTACCGGGATAAATTCTGCCGTGCCGAATAGCTCTTCCCTGCATGCGTACCCTAATCCATCCGTCGGAAAATTGACAGTTGATTTGGGTGAAACTTCAACGGGCTTAATGAATCTTAGCATAACCAATACGCTGGGACAACTTATTTATTCGAAATTGATCCCTGTTGGAAGCAAAATTCTGGAACTTGATTTGTCCGAATCTGTTAATGATGGAATATACAGCCTGAAGGTTCATGGTAATTCAGGCATCCAGATACAGCGGGTTATATTCTCAAAGCCTTAGCCTAAAACCAGGTTTGGGGCGATTTTATAATGGTTATTATAATGCGCATTAAAGGCCGCTAATGAATACTAGAGTAGCCATTATAAATTGGAGAAAACAGACTTGACGTGGTCCATCTGCATTTGATATACTTGCGTAAATTACTCCTTCACAATTTTTGCCTGTAGTAAACCTGTCCCGGATTTTGATTGCAGAAAATAAATGCCAGAAGGCAAATTGCTTAAATTGATCTGCCTTTGAGCATCCTTTGAAATCTCCTGATAAACAAGTGCGCCCAAGGTATTATAAATCGAAATCAGTCCTAACTCTCCGGAAGATTGCACAGTGATAGAATTTGAAGAAGGGTTTGGAAAAATCTTAAAACCTGCATTGCCAGCAACAACCGATGAAATTCCAGATGCAGGGCTGATTTGTGTTTCCCAAAGTCCTCTGCCAAAAGTCCCTGCTCTTAATAAGCCGGCACTCGTCTGAATATCCAAAGAAAAAACCATTACATCGGGCATGCCGGTATTGAAAGAAACCCAACCTCCACCCTGCGTATTATCAGTATAGAAAACACCAATATCTGTCCCAACAAAAATTCTGTCCGGATTGGTAGTTTCGTCATACACAATACAGTCAACCGGGACATTGGGCAAATTTCCTGTAACATTTGTCCAAACTGAGCCACCATTTGTTGTTTTATAAACTTTATAGCTGGTATTGTATCCGGAGAAAGTTACCCATACAGTCAGTGGATCCGAAGCCTTAACTGCAATTGCAGAAATATAGGCGGAGGCCACAGGTAATGAACCAGTAATGTTGGACCATGTTTTTCCCCCGTCAGAAGTTTTAAAAACAAACGTACCTGGAATAGTATTGTATCCCGTATTCGTACCCATTCCAACATATAAATAATTGGAATTGGAAGGAGCAATAGCCATGGCCATTACTAAATCAGTACTTGTACCGGTAAGATTAGTGCTGATCTTAGTCCAGCTCGTCCCCTGATTGATTGTTTTCCAGACATCGTTGTACCCGGCAAAAAGCGTAGTATTTGTATTTTTATCAATGACATAAGGAGTAACCCATGCACCAGAGACCTTCCCGCTATCAGGTGTAATCACACTAAAAGCAGTACCACCATTCGTAGATAAGAAAAGTTTTCCATCATACTCAGCTGAATAGACCGTGCTCGCATTGGAATAATCCACAATGGTCATCATTCCATCACCTGAAATATCCTGTGACCATGTACCGGTATTAAACAAGTTACTCCCATTATCCTGCTCACCGGAAGAAACGAATGTACTATTCGTCTGAGCTGAACTGATACTATACATTTCCATGATGGTCAGACCTGCACTCAGATCAGTCCATGCAGTTCCCGAGTTTGTCGACTTGAATAATCCTCCATCACATCCCGCCAGAATAGTGGAAGAACTACCCGGCATAAAAGCCAATTTGTGAATGTCTTCGTGAACATAAACAGGGTTGTTATGAAGTACCGTATACCTCGATTTGTTTGTCCAGGTACTACCCCCGTCTGTCGAACTCCAGATATTGATACCACCTGTAAAAATCGCATTTGCATTTGCCGGAGATGCAATAATACTCATGTCTCCCCATCCTTGTCCGCCTGCGCCAACACCAAGCGGTGACCAGTCAAGAATATTAGGAGTAGCAGACATAGAAACAAATGTTTTTCCTCCATCAACAGATCGGACAAGAGCATGAAACCCTGAGTTTGCAGAATCAGATTCCAGGGCATACAGGTAATTTGCATTAGCCGGCGTGACAGCCAGATTAATTCTATTCACCCCGGCAGCAGAATAAACAGTCGAAAACGTATTACCTGAATCTTTTGAACTATAAATGGTTTTATAGCCGCTGGCATAGATCATAGCGACATTGCCAGGCTGAAACTGAATATCATAAATACGGTGCCCGGTCAGGGGAGTCGACCAGGTTGCACCACCATCCAGCGACTTACTGATACCATTGTAATGTCCTACCAATAACATCTTGTGATTAGCAGGGTTGATGACTATTTTATTCATGTACAAACCCTGATTCGTCTGCCATTTAAAACCCGTCACATTCCAGGTAGCTCCCCCATCAGTGGATTTCATGATGCCTGTCGAATAAGTGTAAATCACATCTCCGTCCCCCGTGGCAATATAAATAATACTGGTGTCGGTCGGGTCAATGGCAATATCGGTCACACCCAATGTTGACAGATAATCCGAAGTTGGAGTCCATGTAATACCACCGTTATGCGTTTTCCATAATCCGCCTGAAGGAGAGCCAACGTAAATCGTGTTGGTATCCAATGGATTGACAGCCAGACAATTTATCCTTCCTTCACCGCCCTTGGCAGGAATAGCAGCGGGGCCCATAGAAGTCCAGTTGGCACTAAGGGAGTTCAGATTACTCATTCTGCTGCTGCTACCAGTGCTGCTGTTATTCGAATTGCCTCCATCCAAACGAAGTTTATTTCTCTCCTTATGTGCGATCATCGGGTCCGGCATTTCTCCGGAGGGAGATATCCTGTGAGAAGCGAACCATTCCCAACGCTTGTACTGAATGTATTCACCAACATTGCCACCTTCATCATCATCCATTGAGTTCCTGTTCTGCTTTAAAACATCAAAGCCTTTTGCATTCCAATACTCATTAAATGACTTTTGTACTTCAAAAAAATCAGGATTGGCCTGATCAGCAAATTTATTCATCCAGGGCTGGGCCAGGCTTTGATCCACAGGAAAAACAAACAATACCAGAAGCAGTAATCTGAATAAATAAGAAGCAGGCATTCCCGTCAATTGTTTTTATATTTCGTTATACGTGAAAATGCGTTAAAAGGTTATTGACTGTTTTGGGCAATATCATAATGGTTAATATCCCACGCATTAAAGGCAAGAAATGGATACTATAGCAGTCATTATAAATTGGCAAAAAATGGACTTGATTCCACCTGTTACACCGCCATCTTATTCAATGCCCTCACCGCCAGGCTTAATGCAACCAAAGAAAATACAAAAATCACACCAAAACCAAAGAGCACAATATGGCTTCCAAAATCTCCTGCAAACAGACTGCGGGAAGCTTCCACTGCATAATAAAAAGGATTAAAGTGAGCCGCAATTTTAATCCAGCGCGGCGCAAAAGAAATAGGCAACATAATACCCGAAAGCAGCATCACCGGAAGGTAAAAAGTATTGGTAATGGAAGCCAAAATCCCTTCGTCCTTAACCGATAAAGAAATGGCATAAGAAAGCGAAGACATAGTAATTCCAATCATTAGTATCAGTACAAGGGTCAGCGCTATTCCAATCAACGATACATGCAATCCCAAAAACAGAGCAATTACCAGTAAGATACAGGCTTGAAAAAACAAAGTCAAAAGCTGGTTACAGATCAGGCTCAGAATGACACCCACTCTGCTGGTAGGCGTTACAAGCCATCTCGCAATAATGCCGGTACGTATCTCATCAATAAAACTGAAGCCTGCAAAAAGACCGCCCATAGCCATAATCACCAGCATCCCCGGAACAAAAACCCGGACAATTTCCCCGGTCGGCAAAAGGGCTGTTGCTCCCATACTTTTAAGCAATGGCATATATAATATCAGATATAAAACAGGCTGCATCAGCCCCATCAGGAGCCAAACAGGAGCCCTCAGGGCTTTTCTCAGGTGTCTCCTGAAAAGGAGGTAGATGTCTTTAAAAAAAATCATTTTAATTCAAAACATACTTTCAATTCAAAAAATCATTTTAATTCAAAACATACTTTCAATTCAAAACATACTTTCAATTCAAAAATTCATTTTAATTCAAAACATACTTTTGAGTTCAGTCATTCCATTGTTCGATTCAAAATCCTTTAATTAATCTAATTTTTATCCTCCCTCAACGAACGGCCCGTCTTTTGTAAAAACACATCATCCAGAGAGGGTCGTGAAAGCCCTATGGTGGAAACAGGAATTTTTTCCTTATCCAGAACTCTTAATACCTCAGCAATCATCCCTCCCCCGTCCTGCACGAACAAATACAACTTATTTTCCTGAGCAAATATTTTTTTTATGTTCTGCATTGATTCAAAGAGCAATTTCGCCTGCTCCAACTCCTTGTCCATTGCAAAATCCACAATGATACTCTCGGAACCAATTTCACGCTTCAATTCCTGAGGAGTCCCCTGCACGACAATTGTCCCATGATCAATAATAGCAACCCTGTCACAGAGATGATCTGCCTCTTCGAGGTAATGAGTCGTCAGAAAAACAGTCATCCCCTCCTTTTTCAATCTGAGTATTTCTTCCCAGAAATAAGCCCGGCTTTGGGGATCAAGCCCGGTAGTAGGTTCATCAAGAAAAACAAGGGAAGGGCGATGAACAATTCCAAGTGCCAGTTCCAGTCTTCTTTTTTGTCCTCCGGAATACGTATTGGCTTCCCTTAAAGCAAATTCCTTCATCTGGAAACGGCCGATTAATTCATTGGCCTTGCTGACTGCATCCGTTGCTGAAATTCCATACAACCTTGCCTGCAGCACCAGGTTTTCGAATGCACTGCTAAACCCATCCGCACCACCCGCCTGAGAAACATAACCAATCTGCTCCCTCACCTTTTCCGGCTGCGTCAGCAGATCAAATCCGGCAACAACAGCCTTCCCGTCAGTAGGAGCAAGAAGTGTAGTGAGCATATTAAGTGTAGTACTTTTGCCGGCCCCGTTGGGTCCAAGGAAACCAAAAATTTCTCCCTGCTTTACCTCCAGGTCAACTCCTTTCACAGCCTCCACCAATTTAATTTTCTTCCCTCTCCCGGAAGAAAAAGTTTTGCAAAATTTGGTAGTCTTTAGTATTGCCTCGTTCATTACCCAAAGTAAATAAAAAAAACAAAGCGCAAAGGATTAATCCAATGCGCTCTGCTTAAAAAAAATCCAATCTATATTATTCCTTACAGATTTTCTGATAGAATCTACCGGTTCCGGTTGTCACTTCAATCAGGTATATCCCACTTGCAAAACTGCTGATATCAATCGTTTCAGTGAGCGTTCTCACATTGCCGGAATAAATCTGTGTACTCAGCAGCCTACCGCTTAAATCGTAAACTGCAAGCTTTTCAAGTGCATCGGAAATGTTCGTCAAGTTCACATTCATCTGGTTCCGGGCAGGATTAGGGTATATGCTGATTGCCCCCGCATCTCCCTCATTTTTTACACCAAGAGATTTCTTCTGGGATGCAAAGGTCATGTTATCAATTTTCAGGACCGATCCTGCATACTTTGTATATTGTGTATTTGAAGTATCATTGTTATGCCAGGAGGAAGAAATATTAATCATTACCGTATCGGGGGTATTGCCGGTATTAAAAGCCAAACTCATATTCTTATAGCTTGTATTTGTTGTAAAAATAGAAATACCCGTGCCATAAATATTCTGTCCGTTTTTCTTAAAACTCAGGGAAATATTGGCAGTATCGCCGGCGGTTGGCGAATATTTATAGCCGAATTCAAGCGTATCTATTGCAAGGGAATATGGAAAGCCGCCCAGTTCAGTACACATACCGGAACAATTCGGATAGAAGCCAGTGCCCGCCTGACCCTGCCCATTGCCATTGCCATTGCTATTGTTTAGTGTTTGCAGTTCAAGGGCATAACTTCCGCTCTGAGCATCTGTAGTCCGGATCGCATTTGGATAGTTGATAATCCATCCGGGAGGAAAAAGCACGGAATTGCTTGTCCAGTTTTCAAAATCTCCATTCATTTCTGCCGGTTGAATACTGACTCCTGTAAACGTAACACTGTCAATCACCAATGTGCTTCCCGGATTTCCACCTTTTTTCCCTCCTCCATTATTATGAAGAATTCCAATGGACGAAACTGCTCCAAAGACAACCGTATCCGGAGTCACAGTTAGCGAATGAGAAGGAAAATAAGAGCGAAGCGTATAGGAAGTAACAGTTTGCGGAAGTGTAATAAGAAAGGAATCTATCGAGGAGCCCGCTTTCTTAAAAATGACAAGTACAGCAGCCGTGTCAGTACCGGAAGGAGTATACTTATAATAAAACCGCATCCCGGTAGGTTTTTGAGCGTAGGGTATTCCGCCAAAAATTCCATTACCATTACCGCCTACATTCGCGTTAATAAAATAGGCACCTTCCACTCCATTTACAGAACTGATGGTTTTCAACATGACCCCATATAATCCATGGAATCCTGTGGTTTGCGTCACATTGGCCGCAATCCCCTGAGGGGCCTCCTTATCGTTGGATGAATTATAATATTGGGGGTCATTCCAGGTAGTTGTATTCCAGAATTCAAATCCACCATCCGGAATAGACTGGGCAGCAAGCGCAGCGGCAAAGCAACCGGTAACGCTTAAGAGTAGTAATTTTTTCATGCGTTTTAATTTTATTATTTAGTATATTTATCTCATTACGTTTTATTTCGGACATGATTTGTTCTGAATTAAAACCGGAAGTGCCGACAAACTTACCTGTTCAATTCTCTGCTGCCGATGATATACATCATTAGCAATGGTGATTAAGACCAGTCTAATTTATGAAAAAAAAATCTTTATTTGCGTATTATAGGGTTTGCATATCCGTTTTTGCCCTCCTGAACTGTAATTCAGTGGCAGCTCAGACCGATTCCTTATTTACCGGGTATAACAGCACCTTCTACCCTTCTGTTCTTCTGGCAGCAAAAGGTGTGGCCAGACCCTTTCTCCTCATGCAAAAGTATACCACCCTATCCGGTGCAAGTATTTCGGATTCAACTATCAGTTATAAAGGCGCTCGTTACATGGTGCACGATTACTACCTGAATCCAACGACTGCTTATTATGTCAAAAGCAGCCAATACAGTGCGTATGACATTAGCGGTTTCAGCACTATCTGGCCCACACAATTTCCGAATATACTGTTCAAAGCAACAGATACTTCCTATAATTGCCAATCCGATTGTGTAGGATACCTTACCCGGCTATTGTCTGCCACTGGCACAGCTACAACGAATGGGAATGCGTACCTCAATATCATTAATACGGTCAAAACGGCCAATGTCTCGCATTTCGCCGCAATAGGTTATGTGTCCACCGCCTATTCCTTTGCGGTAGCATTTCCAACCTTTCCTGCATTAGTCAGCAATGGATGGCAATACATCTCCGGCAATGCAGAAACAAGTCTGGTGAATACGTATAATCATACTATTCAAAGCTCATTGGGCACCTATACTGGTGTTCGTAAAGGAGGATTCGCCCAGGCCCTTCCCGGAGACGTATTGGCTTTTGGTTATTCTGCCTCCTCTTCCTCCAATGGACACATAATGGTTTTGGAAACAGCCCCGCAATTATTGAATGCTGACAGTATGCAGTATTATTTTCCTTCTCAGTCGCTCGCACAAGCTAAATCCTTATTAAACACACATCATATGTACAGTGTTCCGGTTTTCGATTGTTCCGGTCAGCAGGCACATTTCAGAGACAGCCGTACACTAACAAGCGGAATAGGTCATGGAAAATTATTGATGCTGACTTCGCTTTCGGACGATGCCCCGACCGGATTTATTTTTGATTCTTTGCAAGTGACATACAGTACCCCTCACATGGATACCCTTGGCACTTCTGTTTATGCAATTTCTGTAGGACGTTTTGTTATAGCTACCACAACTGCTGTTCAGCCGCTTGAGGATCGGACTACTGTTTTTCAGGTTTATCCAAATCCAGCCAAAGGAATTATTAATATAGCTTTAAATAAACCTCAGCCGGAAAATTCAATTTTAAGAATCACAGATATGTTGGGAAAGACCGCTAAACAATTCAGAATTGACGATCAGGATTTTACAATAAATGTAAGTGACTTGAAGGAGGGAGTTTATACAATCAGTATCGCGGGTAAGAAAGGGCTGTCAAACAAGAGACTTGTAATTGTCAGGTAGTCTCGTTATTACTTTAAAAGTAAAACCATGCTATTTTGGGTGATATCATAATGGTTATTATAGTGCGCATTAAAGGCCTCTAATGGTTACTATAGCAACCATTATAAATTACCAAAAAATCGACTTGGCCCATTCTGATTCAGCCACCTGATTTTGAGACCTAAATCACAAAACAGACTCCCCGTTTAAATCCGTCGTCAGCACTTCACTCATATAATTAAAAAAGGGCCGCATTTTTTTAAACACCTCATTCACCTTCTTATAAAAATCAGGACTCAGCACGTCCTTATCCGTAAAATCACATCGGAGAATATACTGCTTATAGCGCAACAGGTCAAGCGCCGGATGATCTTTAGAATAACCCCGTGGTGCAGAGCTCACCTGATCCCCGACCAGCTGACCAAAAGTCTGCACAAACGCTTTATGGGCCAGTAATTTTCTCCAGTCCTTATAATTGGAATCAATATCCTGTCTGATCCTTTTCAGATCATCCGGCACAGGACCCCAGAATCCACCCGCAATAAAAGAGTTTCCGGGTGCAATATGAAAATAGTATCCACCCCTCAGTTGTTTGCCCGCTCTTTTAAAGGAGCCACTCCAATGCGTATTGTAGGGAGTTTTGTTATTGGAAAACCGTACATCCCTATAGATCCTGAATAAACTTTTTTTACCGGAAGGAGTCTCCATCTTATCATGCTTGTTCATTTCAGCCAACAGTGCATCGGCAAAACCAATGACGGAGGCCTGAGCCTCAACATACTTGTCCTTGTGCTTATTAAACCAATCCCTGTTATTATTCTTTGAAAGCGTTTTCAAAAAATCAATTGATTCTTTTCTAATAGCAGTACATGACATATCTGTAACTTTAACAATAAGGCAGTTTAATCAACACATTCGTTCCCTTTCCCAACAAGGAATTCAGCTCAATATAACCCTTGTGCAAATCGACAATTTTTTCTACAAGTGAGAGGCCGATCCCATGTCCTGCAATTCCATGCGTATTGGAGGCACGGTAGAAAGGTTCAAAAACGTGTTTTAAATCCTGGGGAGAAATGCCCATACCCTTATCCAGAAATTCCAGAGAAATATTTCTATCCTTTTCATTCGAAGCAATTTTAACGGAAACACTTTTGTCGGAAGAATATTTGCAGGCATTGTCCATCAGATTGATAATAGCTGTTTTAAGCAATTGCTCACTTCCGGTAACAGTTAGTTTGCGCTCATCCTCCTCCAGGGAGGAATACTCCACATGAATGGAATACTCCTTTTGTCTTTTCATCAGTTCATCCCTGCTTTCGAGTATCAATTCATCTACTCTGGCATCCTTCAGTTGAATAGCAGAAGTTTCAAAACTGGTCTGGGCCAGATCAAACAGCCCGTTTGAAAGTTTACTCATATTGCTAATATCTTCCCGGATGGATTGCAAAACAGTCCTGTATTCAGGTCTGTCGGACTCATTCATAAGAGCAACATCAATCTGCCCCCCAATAGCGGTCAGGGGTGTTCTTAATTCATGCGAGGCATTTGACACAAAACTGCGCTGCATCTCAAATGCAGCTTCCAGCTTATGAATCATTTTGTTGAATTCGATCGCCAGTTGTGCAATTTCATCCGTTCCATTTCCTTCATGTATGCGTTTGCTGAGTGTTTTTGAATTGATTTCACCTACCTGCTTTACAACATTAGCGATTGGTCTCAATGCCTGACCGGAAAATAAATACCCCGCAAATACACTGACAGATGTGGCGAAAAGCAAACCAATGATTAAGATCAGTTTCAGGTTGTTCAGACTCTTTAACCCAATTTCATCAATAGCAGAAGCTATCACGACTACCTGTTCGTCTTTGCCCTTGAATAAAATCCCAACCGCCTCCTTTTCTCCATCCCGAAAACGCACTTCACCCTTCAGCCTGATTTCATTCAGTAAACCCAAAGAAGGCGTCTGTGTGGGCTCCTCATCGTTTCCTGTATAAACTTTCTGATTTGTTTGATTGTAAATGGCAACATTTCCACGTACAGAAACAGATGAAGTATTTTTGTCAATGGCCTTAAGCAATTCACCTGTTATTCCCTTCATATCAACGAAGCGCTTTGCCGTATTGCCAGACTTGGTTTTAAGCCGGAGATAAGCTGATTCTTCTCTTGTCTTAGCGGAAAAATAATAAATGCTGAAGGAGAATATAACCAAAATGGTTATGACAATAAGTGTGAAGCTACTGGTTAGTCTGACACGGATAGTCATTCTTCTTCTTTTATGATATACCCCAGACCAAACTGGGTATGAATAAGTTTCGCAGCGAACGCTCTGTCAATTTTCTTCCGGAGAAAGTTAATGTAAACATCTATTACATTCGTTTCCAAATCAAGTTTGGTTTCCCATATTTTTTCCGCTATTTCAGCTTTGGAAATAACTCTCCCCCTATTCAACAGCAGATATTCAAACAATGTAAATTCTTTCGCTGTAAGTGCTATTTTTTTACCCGCACGTTTTACTGTTTTACTATTCCTGTCCAGTTCAAGATCAGCAATCAGCAGCAAGGAGGTTTGCGTATTTTCAGTTTTAAAACGTTTTATCAAAGACCTGATTCTGATAAGCAATTCCTGAAACTCAAAAGGTTTAGTCAGATAATCATTCGTACCTAATTCAAATCCCTTTACCTTGTCATCTATTGTTCCCAGGGCAGATAACATGAGGATTGGTGTTTTCAAATTCTGGCTTCTCAGGTGTTTGCATATTTCAAAGCCATTCACATTTGGCAGCTTAATATCCAATATGACGGCGTCGTATTGATGTGCCAAAGCCATTTTTTGCCCCGAAAAACCATCCTTGCATACATCAGCCTCAAACTCGTACGCCTCCAATCCCTTTTTGACAAAAGTTGCTACTTTGGGCTCATCTTCGATAATCAACACTTTATAATTTTCCATAATTACATGCAAAGACGAAACTAAATTTCTGCAAGCCTGAATCCAATTAAACTAATCAATACCAAAACAAATATAACCACAAAATAACAAAATCATATATACCTCATTAACAAATACATAAAATAATAATTTAATGTAATTTTAATTACTTTTTAATTTACCTTTAACCGATAGCTGATCGAGACTAAATTTAATTCGCAAAAAAATTCAGGGATGTCCCTTCTTCATTCAACTTATTTCTTCTGCCTCCTTGCATTCTTAATAGCACATATTCTGTTATCATTTTGGTTCGCAAAGTTGCAGTATGTTAAAGAA
The DNA here is from genome assembly GCA_013286805.1 of Bacteroidota bacterium. Classification (GTDB taxonomy): domain Bacteria; phylum Bacteroidota; class Bacteroidia; order JABDFU01; family JABDFU01; genus JABDFU01. Next base: position 37,779 of record JABDEY010000014.1, read on the forward strand.
AACTACAATAAAAAATTCCTGAGATGTTTTGTTGAAAGGGTTAGATTTGAAACTACGTTTTTGTTTTCTGGTTTGCTGGCACTTGCTTTAACAGGCATTTGGTCGCTGCTGCAGCTCTTTCTATAAATCAGGTCGATCAATATAAATCAGGTCGATCAATAACCCAGTACTTCCCCAATCAGCCGCCCAACCTTCCCTGCATTGGGAAGCATCCTTGCTTCAAGAATGGAATTCAGCGGAATTGCCGGAAGATTTTCGGAACCCATGCAGCGCACCGGAGCATCCAGAAATTCAAA
>JABDEY010000015.1 GCA_013286805.1 Bacteroidota bacterium
AACAATATTATTTGTTTTATTATAATCATAACCATAGGACAATGAAAATATTATCTGCCCATTTTGAAATAGTGCTAAAGATGCTCTAAATGAATCAGTATTGCTATTATATGGTTGATCAAAAAAGGAAATCGTATTTCCAATTATTTGATTCGATTGCACATAGTTGCCTGAATAATAAAAAGGGCAGGCATCGGAGCAATCAAAGACTTTTTCACCATTAGTTGAGTTGTCAGAAACCATTTGCATCCAATTCGCATCCTGCACTCCTGTTGGAATTGTGTAGCTTATATCGATTTTTACTCCACCAACTGGCGTACCACCAACAGTTCCAAGAAATCCGTAATAAGCATTAACCTTTAGTCCATTCGGAATAAAAGGAGCAGCACCTTCCAATGATGCCGTTGGCGGTCCGCCTCCATTATTTGGATCAGTAGCATTGGGTGCCGGTATTGTTTGGATTGCGTTCATTTGCTGGACCCACTGATTAAATATTTGTAGAAATTTTCCCGCCTGATACATGGCATCCTGCTGTTCCTGCCAGCCACCAAGATCAGTAAAACCACTTAAACCACCACCACCCCCGCCACTCCCATGAAAAGCATTTCCGCCATCTTCATAAGAACCGACCTGCCAACCTTGCAATGCCTGTTGATATCTATAACGCAAATTCCCACTCGGATCAGTAAACTTCAGGGGATTATTCAACGCGTAGGAATACCGATTATAATCCTGCGTATAATCAGCAGATTGAACAAAATTATCCGGACTCAGCATCCTTCCAATCACTGGATCATACATTCTTGCATTCATATTTATCAATCCAAACTGCGGCAGCATCTCATGGCCCGAAAAGCCCCGTATCAGCCAGGGTTTGGAAGGAAGAGGGGTACTTGGGTAAACAAAGTTGTTGTTGGGATCCCTTTGTCTGCCCCAGGCATCAAAATTCTGTTCACATATTACTGTGCTTGTGGAAGGATCGTAAAGATTTATGATTGATCCTAAATGATCTGTATGTACATAATAAATATTATCCTGGTCCGGGGCATTGTTGGTTCTTACGTTGATGGCTGTCAGGCCATCCGGTACCTGTATATAATGTACTTCATAAATGGTATTAGTTGAAGGAGTGCTGATCTTTTCGAAATTGTCACTGTAAACGGTAGTGGATTGAATGGCGCTGTTTAATTTAGATGTTGAGGTTTTTCTTTTGTAATCTAATCCGTATTGGTAATCTACTTCGTTTAATGCTGGAGTTGCACTTGGCCCTTGCACGATCGTGGCAGGCATCAGGAAGGGTGTGTAAGTGATGTTCTGTGTGTTGGGTGATAATGCAGCTGTCGGGTTCTGAATGGACGATACGGCATGGGGCTGTAAGGCCTGATAATTAAATGTGCCTGATGCGGCATCGTTCTTTGTTGCGATATTGCCGTTGGCATTATAGGTAGTGGCTGGCGTTTGGGCGCCATTTACATTTTCATTTTGTAGCCGGTCTAAATTATCGTAGGTGAAGGTTTCAAGCAATGAGGATGGGTTTGCGGAATGATTAAGCCCTGCACTGCTGGTGCGGCTTGTCAGGTTGCCATTGGTTCTGTCCCAGGTGTAGGAGTAGTCCATGGCTGTTCCGGGAGTTTCTATGGCATTTATTCTTGTCAGATTGCCTAAATCGTCGTATGATTTGTTTGTGCTGCCCATGGCTCCGTTGGTGGATTTCGTTACCTGATTGTGTTCGTTCATTGTCTTACAGATCCATATCGGGTTTGCGCTGCTTGCAGTATTTATGCTTTGCAGGTAGCCTAAAGTACTATATGTATAGCTTAATGCAAAGGGATTTGTTGAGAAATTATGGGGGTTGGGATAGCTGAGGTTGGTAAGCTGATTCAGATTATTGAATGTGTAGTTTGTAGTGTAGTCACCATCTGGCATTGTCTCCTTCTTGCTTTGTATGCGGGAGAAATTATCATAAGTGTAGGTTTGATTTCCGGTTAGCAGGGTGCCGTCATTTGTAATCTTTCCGATCATGCCTATTCCATGGGGTTGTTGGTCATAAGTGAAGGTGGTGGTTCCTTCGGTTCCTAAGCCTGTGCTGGTAAGCTTGCGCCCCAGTGCATCATAAGTGAATTTATGATTATTGCCTTTGCTGTCTGTTTGGGATAATATTTCTCCAAGTGCATCGTAGGAATCGTAGTTCATGGTTCCTGCATCCGGGTCGCTGAGCGATGTTTGTCTGCCCAAATTGTCATAATTCATAGTTACCTGACTACCATCCGAGTTACTTATGGTTACAGGCTTTAAACAATTGTGATAGGTATAACTTAAGAGGCCTCCGTCATCCCTTACTGAAATTAATTGCCCGGAAGCATCAAGTGTTTTGGCAACTGTCCGTGTGCCGGAGCCGGAAGTGGTAGTGGTGGTAGTTGTGTTGCCTGAATAAGCGAAACCTATGTTCGCTCCTCCTGAAGTAAGTGTGAAATATGGTCGAAAGACGGCATCATAAACGAAGATATTGCTTTCAATTGTACCTCCCGGAGAATACGGTTCGGTTTTTGCCTGAAGTTGTCCGAGTGTGTTATATATCTGATCGACATTAATGTTTGTACTGCCGTCAAAGCCTATTGTTTGTTGGCGCAGTGTTCTGCTTAGCTGATCATAATAGTTTGTACTGGTTGGCATGCCTGGGCCTGAGGTAGTTATTGTGAAAAGGCTATTTGCCGGGTTTGTTGTACCAGTCCCCGTCCAACTATATGTGTTTGTTATCACCTGATTGGTTGGAGTTATGGTTTGTATCAGTCTTCCAAAACCATCGTACCCGTATTGGGTAAGTAATCCATTTGGGTCGGTTTTTGAAAGCAAATTTCCGTATGCATTATCGTACGTAAAAGTATTGGTTATTGGGATATTGCTTGCTGTTTTTGTTTGTTTCGCAACATAGCGGCCTAAGGGCTCATACGTATTATTTGTATTGGGGGCGTCTGTTATTTTGTCACCGGTTGTAATGCTGGAAATTAAATTTCCAAAATTGTCATACTTTAATGTGGTGACAGTGGTAGCTGAAATCGTATTTCCGAAATCTGTTGTTATCGTTTGTGGCTGATTAGCTGAGTTGAAATCGGCATAATCCATCCTGCGGGAATAGGTTCCGGAATAACCTGTGCGTGTAAAAATTGAATACGTTAATTGAGACGGAGGGAAATTGGTATTAACAAAATTATTGGTAGTGATTGTTTGTATTCCTGCCCCATCATTGGTAAGAATGGAGGCGGGGTTGCCATAGTTATCCTGATTTATCGTCGTTGTGCTTGTGTTTCCATGCAACTGGTCGTTGTTTGTTAACGTGTTGAGGAAAGTATAATAACAAAGCGGGGCGGTGCTTACAAGGTTTTGAGTTTTATAACTGTATGTTTTTAAGTCTATACTGCCCAATGTAGTTGATGAAGTCTGGCTTGTATTAAGGAGGGATTGGAAAAAATTACCTGGATTGTGCGGATAGTACACGTTTTGCACCTGCATACTTCTTGTGTCATCATTTATTGTGGTTCCCAGAAATCCCAGGAACCCCTTTCCCTGCCGGTGTACCTGTGCACCCGTATATCCATATTGGCTCGTGTTCTTTCCTTGCAGACCATCATCAATTTTGATTTCAGATACAACTGAATTTGCATTTTGAACATCCATCAAATTACAATTACACGTTGCGGCTGTCGTTCCAATTTGGTAAGTATTTTCTGTCGAAAGATTATTATTCATCTTATAGGCAAGTTCAGGCAAAGTATTGTAATCAATTGAAATGTTTGTATTCAGTCCATTGGTAATGCCCGTTACCATGTTATAGTCACTATAAATTGGCTGCGCTCCATGTCTTGAACTGGTTTGAGTGTAAAGAATATCTCCATAAGCAGAAATGGCAGTAGAAACGGGCAACATAATATCTGTATGTCCATCACCGTCAAAATCCCCGTAGGATGAACCGTCAGCAGGATACCATGCAGTACTAAATTCATATCCGGGTAATGCGCTCCATAAATTATTACCAAGGCTTGAGTATGTATTTACAATGATTTGGGCCAGCGGATTTGCACTGGTAGGAAATACATCAAGAGTGATCACACCAATGTCAGTTCTTCCATCACCATTAAAATCAGCAACTACATACCCATAGTTTGGCAATTTATTTTTGTGGCCATCACTATATGTAGATTGAGCAGGAATAGGGGGTGCTTTAAAGGCGGTATATTGCAGGCCATAATTCCCGGCAGTTGCGTATCCTATTTCAAATTTCTGGCTTTGAACATTAAAAGTTAAAAGGTCAGCGTTTCCATCTCCGTTAAAATCGCCCGTATTGACAATAGTGTCATTTACACTGGGATAGGTATTTGTACCGGATACCTGAACAAGTCCGACAGAACTTAAATCAGTAGAAATTGCGAGATCATAGATTACGCTATAATTACCATCTGTGAATAATATTTCATCTTTCCCATCCCCATCAATATCAAGCGCGGTTAAAGTAACCTTCTTGTCAAAGACAATATTCGTGAGGCCACCGGATTGACCAACTAAATTGGTTCCAATGGCGTTATATAAAGATCCCTGACTTTGATGCTGACCCTTACCAGGAGCATAAGATTGGAATATAAAGGAGTTTGGTTCTGTAATATTTAAAGCATCGTAATAAACAAACAGGTCTTTTGTACCATCTCCGTCAAAGTCTCCTATGATATAGTGATTGCTTCCTGAAGTTGTCCCCGCTCCGGAAGCTCCTCTACCTTGTACTTGTAGGGATGATTGCTGCTGTAATTGACAATTTGGCACATTTCCAGTTGTTTTTAATCCTGTCAGGCTTGAAAAGAATGGCAAATAAAAATCTGCACCTTTTCCATCAGCATAATAAATAAGCATATCGTCTAATCCGTCTCCGTTTAAATCAATCGTGATATCCTGTCTGCCTTTAATTAAAGCGACTGAACTTACGCCAGCACTGGGTAAGGTATAGGTTGTTGCAGTTTCATTAGAAAACCCTCCATTACCGTTATTAAGACTTAATACAGCGGTTCCACTTGCAGTAATTGTATTCGGATCCTGAATTACCAAGATATCTGTTAGCCCGTCTCCGTTAAAATCTCCGGTATATTGGATTGGAGAAGATGGCAAAGATGAACTATAACCACCATTTTTGAAATTATATTGGGCAGCGTAAGAAGTGTTTGAATATGGCTGCACTCCGGCATTTGTATTGAGGCTATTGCTCCAGTCTATTTTCGTGGAATTATATTGTGTTTGATCAGTTCCCAATTCGATAACCTCAGAAAGCTGTGAACCAGTGGTAGGGTCATCTGCATAATTAAAATCATATTCATGTACCTTTGCTCCCTGAGCATACATTTCTACCGCACTTAATAAGAAATTTGTTTTTACCGGATAACCGGCAACATAACTAACCTGTGGGTCTTGCCTTAAATCACCATAGACACACTTCACCTCATTGTATGGCTTCAGTGAACCGTTTCCAGTATAATCAATCCGGTCAAGTCTAAACCCATTCTCATCCTGAATGTAGTAAATATTCATATAATTACCATAAATGTCTGTAACCTTATCCAGTGCCCAGAAAAGCGCAGGAGTAGTACCTCCATTAGAGGCTAAATACGAATTAGTCCCTGATTCCAGATTCCCATACTCAAGCGTTGAGCCATCTTTTGTTTTAATTGTGAAATAGTTGGGATTTCCACTCGTTCCACCCACAGAGGTAATAATAGAAAAGCTTTCCGCTTCTGTTTCATAGGTCATTCCAACATCTCCATAACTACCGGCAGTGGTTGGCATTAATCGTGCCCCGTCAAGAATAAAGCGGTCATTACCGGTCAATGAAACCGGCGACACACTGTTATCATAATATAGATTCTGTGGAGCCCGTGTTATAGTGGACAAGCCAAAACCTCCCAGAGACCAACCTACACCCATTAACCCATTACTGCCGTGACTGTTGTAGTTAACAGAAAGGTTTGGTTGCATGCCTTTAGTACCGGGAGGCATTTGAAGCGAAACCATATATGTGGCTGCACCTGTTTGAGAAACGTGGAAGGTACCTGGTGTTGTTCCAACTGCAAGTCTTGGATTTAGAGTGGTCGGAGCGCCATTTGGCTGAGGTATTGTCCCGGTTGCCGGGAAACCTGGCTCGTAAGTTTCACTACAAATAACAGAGGCATGCAATGACAGTGTTGATTTTGCTGCATAATGGAAACCTGTCTGAAAATGAACCGACGTACAGGCATCGTCTATAACATTGCTTCCGGTTTGATCAAGTGTGGGGGTTGAAACTGGAAATTGTTGAACCGGTGCATAATCCGTAATAGGAGTTTGCGCTTGCGCTGAGGTTAGTAAAAACAAAATACCCAATAAAAGAAGCCCTCCGATTAATCCAGAAGCTTCTCTAATTCTTATATTTTGATTGTACCTCATACAAATCATACTATTTAACAAATGCTTTCGTTCAATCAAAATCTTTAATTACTCTTCATTACAGTATATCCAGCATGCTTCTTCCCCTGAATTACATTCAGGTAATATTCTCCGGCATTGAGCTGCGACACGTCAATCTGTATCATATTTAATGTTGTCTTTTGCGTATTGATAATCCGGCCTTGTAAATCATATAAGTAAACCATGCTTTCAACCGGGCTGACAGGCTGGCCTAAATCCACAGTTAGCATATTCTGAGCCGGGTTTGGATAAACCTTAATGTTCAATGGATTTGTCGTGGTCGAATCTGCTTTTTTAGTCCGGCTGGTTTCTCCGCACGGTTTAACAACCAATGATTGTTGCAGGCGTTCACCGTTCAGATCATAGGTATAAGCTATCGCAGGACAAGTTTGTGAAAATATCCGTAGTCCTGTAAATAAAATGCCGATAAGAAAAATGCAATTTTTCATCTGAAACCCGGTTTTAAACATGTTTCTATTTCTTTTCAATTAAATCCATTTTCGCCTTCATAGCCTCGTTTTCTTTTTTCAATTCAATCACATATAATGTCAGTTCTTCCACTTTTTCAAGAAGCCTCATTTGCATTTCAGCAACAGAAACTCCACTCTTTTCAAATTCTTTCGCAGAAGGAACATTCGGAAGGTGCTTATTCTCATTAACATATTTCTCTACATCCAGGATAGATTTAAGGTTGTAATTCTTTTCAAAGACATAGTCTGGTATAAATGGAGGGGTTTCGATCAACAGGTCATTGGCTTTAATATTTCCATTGGTATAAACGACAAAATTGTAAATCTGATTAACAGGGTCATATACTGCAAATTCTTTTGCGCTTACTATACCATTCACGTCGAGGGTTTGTTTTGGGTGCAATGTTCCGATCCCGACGTTTCCACCACCGGCACATATATTAACATTATTGTTACAGTGGGAATTGATCAATAAACTTGACGGGTTGCCCAACGCATCAGTACCTTGCTCTTCAAGCATTGCATTTGAACCATCGTTACCTAAATTTATTTGCACATTACTATTATTCAAATTACTGCTTATTTGAAAGACATCATAATCAACGACATTATAATTGGAACCTGCTGTTGGGGAAAAACAGGTTTGAAAAAGAAAATGAGGAAGAATAATATGAGAAGGGCGTGTAGACAAATAAGTTACGTTTACATTATTGGTAGCCGAACTTGCCGGAATATAGCCCATCGTGGCTTGCCCTCCTGCCAGAGAGAGCGTGCTTGCATCCAGATTTGCTGCTATCCTTGCATTTGTTGAAACAACCGTGTCTGATGTAACAGTATGGGCTATCCGCATATTGTCCGTTCCAAACATTCCTGAAACAGTCAGGCAGCCCGTACCTATACAACTGGCTGTAATATTTCCGGAAGTATTGAAAGCTCCTGTAATAGTTAGTGCACCGCCGATCGTAGTACTCCCATCTATAATTTGATTCCCGCTTACATGCGTATTCCCAACCACATCTAACACCTGAGCTGGTGAGGTGGTTCCAATTCCAATATTTCCTGATGGAGCAATTGTCATTTGAGTTGTTCCATTTGTCTGTAAAAGCAGTGGACTCCCAGATGCGCTTGAAGTAATTGTTCCCGGCAAGGTTAATGTCCCACCCAGGCTTGTCGCACCGCTTATGGTAGCAGTTCCACCTACGGTTGCATTCCCACCAATCGTAGCCACCTGGCTCACATTTAACCCTCCTGCAATATCCAGTTTTTGTGCCGGAGCAGTTGTTCCTATCCCAACGTTTCCTCCGGTAAAGAGTGCTGAATAAGTCGGATTACTAAACGTATGTGTTCCAGTCCAAGTCGGAGCAATTGCCTGACTTAATGCGGGTGTAGCATCACTTCTCAATGCAGTTGTGGCTGTTCCTGCAACTACGGTTAATCCAATATTTCCACTGGGGCTTGCAAATATTGCGGACGGCAAATCACCTGGCTGAATTGTAGAGGTAACATAATTTGTTCCATTACTTCTAAGAAAACTTCCGGCTGCAGGTGCCATATTTCCTATTGTAAAACCGGTTGAGGAATTTATATTTCCGGCTACATCGAGTGTGCTCCCTGGTGCAGTAGTTCCTATTCCGACATTTCCGGTGTTGGTCAGGATCATTCTTGTAATCGGGGTAAAAGTTGAACCTACTGTTAATCCGGTATTTCCATAAAACAGGATATCCCCAAGATACGCCACCATCGAGGCACTGGTATTCGCCTTGGCTACCCAGTTCGTGCCATTGAACATGGAGTTACTCACCCAGAAACCTCCATTGAAGTTGGCCCCGAAGTATCCTCCGTCATCGTTTCCGGTTCCTGATACATGCAGGTTATTTGAAATAGTTGATCTTATATCCAGAGGATAAATCGGCGCACTTATCCCGATTCCAACATTTCCTGTAGTCGGAAAGTGATTCTGAGCCTGAGCACTTATGCAAACAGCTAAGGTAGATGTCATAAGTACCGCCGCTTTTTTTACGCAGCTTCGGAGAGTTGATTCTGTATTCATGGTATTGTTTATTAGCATTTTCATAATTCGGATTAATTTGAACAAAAAGTACAGGCGGCCCCAATTATAACTACATAAATTGTTACTGACGTAACTGTTGCACATCCATTTCCATCATAAGCCGTAAATGTATAAGTCGTGGTTACAGTTGGATTAACGGTTGCGACAAGGCAACTGGTACAACTCAATCCTGCTACCGAAGTCCATGAATAGGAACTGGTATTGGCATCCACAGTTGCCGTCAGGGTTAAGCTTTGAGCCCCGTACCCAACATAAATTGTATTCAGATTACCTCCCGGATTTATTGTCATTGACGGATTAACAGAAATGCTTACCACAGGTGAAGGATTAACCGTTAAAGTAACCGTGCTGGTAGATCTGCAATACCCATTTGAAACGGTTACGGTATAGGTTGTGGTTGTCAAAGGAGTAGCTGTTGGAGCGGAAATCAGGTAGTTATCAAGCCCAGTTGAAGGGGACCAGACATAATCTGTTCCTCCGTTTGCGGTCAGGCTGACAGCAGCATTTGCACAGATCGTTGCACTTGTTCCTGCAACAGCTACCGGTGAGGGATTTACTATGATCGTTACATTCGAGTTTCCGGAACAACCGGATGAATTTGTGAAGGTTACAGTATAGGTGTTTGTTGAGTTTGGGGCAAATGGAACTCCATCCGCCACGCCTCCCGTCCAGCTATATACTGCTCCTGCCCTAGCTCCGCTTCCAGTTAAAGTAACAGGGCGACCCTTACAAATGGTTGTTGCTGTGGCGTTAGCTGTCACATAAGGCACCGGGTTAACCGCAACCGCAACCATGGACGTAGCGGAACATCCATTGGCATCAGTTCCTGTCACAGTATAGGTATTTGAAACAATAGGCGTATAAGCATTCCCATCAGTCGCCCCGCTTGTCCAGGTATAGCTTAAAGCACCGCCACCTGACAATATTACGCTTTGCCCGGCACATACGGCCGGTACAGAAGCAGAAGCCGTCACTATAGGTGCGGGATTAACAGTAATAGTCACCGTTGCTGTTTGGCTACAGGTTGGAGAATTGCTTACTGTAACTGTATAGGTGGTTGTATTAGCTGGATTTGCTACAGGGCTTGCAATGGTATCCGAGTTTAATCCGGTTGAAGGGCTCCAGGAATAACCGGTTCCACCCAAAGCCGTTAAGTTTGTACTGGTTCCAGAGCATATCGTAACATTTGTACCTGCGCTTGCTGTAATCTGGCATGGGTTTATCCTGTTTGCCAGCGTCAGCGTTCCATAACTTGTCAACGGATTGGCGCTTGTGATCGTCCCTGCAGTTTGATTTCCGGTTGGGTCAATTCCCCCATCGTTCCTCCAGATATTTGCCGTAGCGTCAAAGAAGGCGATCCGCATATTGGAGTCATTCGGGGTCACATTTGTGCTCGAAGAGTTCCACGGAAGGGTCACTGACACGTTGTCCGAGCCCGATGTCCTTTGGAGGGTCCAGTATTCCGAGCTGCTCAGGTTGGTTATGCCCGTATCGAGAGCCGTACCAAGCGATTGCGGGGAGTGGATGTACTGTGCAGTAAATTCATCATTACCGCCTCCCGGGGCACTCATTGAAATCGGTGAAAATATTGAATTGTTGCCCGTAGGAAATAAAAATGCATTGGAGCCAAGTTTTGACACGGGACCATCTATGTAGCTCGAATTGCTACCACCTGTAACAGTTGCAGAATAGGACAGTATAAGAGTATCTATGGAACTGGAATTTATAATTCCAGTGGTTAGCGTTAATGCACCCGAGATAGTCAATGGAGTAGCCAATAAAATTCCAGCCGGATTTTTGATTTCAATATTAGGAATGGCAATAGGCGATCCTGAAATAGTTTGCTGGGTAGCTCCTTGCAAACTGACTGATCCATTTGAACTGAAAACTATTGGCGCACCATTTGCTGTTGTTGAAATATTACCTTTAAAGATGTTTCCCGTTGTATTGTAAGCCAGATAGATGTCACCTGAATTGTTATTTATAAACGATGCGGAAGCATTGAACATGTCTGGCAATTCGTTGCCCGCCATCCAATAACCTGTTCCGTTGTTTGTAATTGTCATGGCTCCATTATAGGTATTGCCATAATTATAAGAATCATCAGTAGAACCGGTTTTAGTAAAACTGCTAACTTCATTAAATACGTTACTGTTGATTTGCAGTGTACCTGCAGAAGCAGTAAAAGGCCCATTAATAGCAGATAATGTAATATCAAGTTCTGTTGATCCGGTAAAAATCAGGCTTTGTGCGGTTGAACCAAGCTGAGTAAGATTTACCAGGCCCATTGATCCTCCATTAAACCCAAGGCTTCCGATACTAATAGTTTTGCCATTGGCTAATGTTGGAAAGGCATTATAATTGCCCAGCTTTATTCCTGAACCTCCGGTATTATTAATAATGACATTGCCATTAAAATTACAGTTTGAGCCACCCTGGTTACAGACTGTTAACGGAGCGCTTCCTGTATTGGTAAGTGTAAGGTCTCCACCAAATATATTTCCTGCGGTTGCCATTGCTACATTGATTCCTCCTGCTCCATTATTTACAATTGTTGAAGTTGAGTTATAGATTTCCGGAGAATAAAGACCAATCTCCAATAATCCGGTACCATTATTGGTATAGCTCACGCCTGCATTGTAACTATTGCCTCCGGTATAAGGATCCGTGGAAGATCCTGTCTTAACAATATTCGTTACCCCCTGGAATGTTGAACCCGTTATATAGACATCACCAGCGGATCCATTTAAATTGGCGTTAAATGTTGATGTATTAATGCCAAGTTGAGAAGTATTTCCAAGATTGAGTTGCTGTGCAGTTGAACCTAACTGAGTGAAGTTGGTAAGATTAAGAAAACTTCCATTAAAACCAAGACTACCTACAGAAATTGTTTTCCCATTGGCTAATTCTCCTATAATAGTTATTGCACTACTGGGGCTAACACTGCTACTGGCATTCACAAAAATATTGCCATTAAATTGACAAATTGCTGAAGCTGCCACATCGCTAAATTGAACACCACCCATGGTAGCAATCACCGTAAGATCATTATTGAAAATGTTTCCCGTACTGCTCCACACCGGAAATATAGCTGCGCTTCCGCCGTTTATAAAAGTCGTCGGTCCATTAAAAATATCAGGTTGCCCATCACCCATAAGTAATTGCCCCGCACCGTTATTAGTAATAGTAGTAACTGAATTGAATGTATTTCCAAAATTACTGCCATCCTGGCTGGGCCCTGTCTTTGTCAGGCCGGTTACTCCATTGAAAATAGTGCTAAACACCTCCAGTATGCCTGTTGTAGCCGTAAATGATCCATTTAAAGTACTGTTTGCCACATACAACAAATTCTGACCCACCATTGTCACATTGCCATTGAATGTGCTGGAAGTTTCAATGTACAACTGACCCGTTCCTGTAAATGTAAAAGACTGAGGGGTGTTGCCTAACTGAGTAAAATCCTGAAAGTCGAGATAGCCGGAATCAAATCCACCGATACCGATGCTTACAGTTTTTCCATTTGCCAGGGTGCATGCTCCGGTACCAAAGGCTACGTGCCCACCGCCTGTGCTATTGACAATTATATTGCCGTTAAACTGACAAGGGCCATCAAACCGAATATCTCCTCCATTTGGCCCATTGGATGCAGTTACATTACTATTAAATATAACGCCCTGGCTTTCGTAAGCAACATTGATCGAACCGCCGTTATTGTTAAATGTTGCTGAAGCGTTAAATATATCCTGAGTGCCATATTCTAAAAGTAATTGTCCCGTGCTGCTGTTATTAATTGTTGCAGCTGCATTAAATGTATTTCCACCACTGCTATAATCATCATTAGTGCCCGTTTTTGTAAGATTTACCGTTTGATTAAATGTAGACCCAACAATAAATATATCTGAACCTGATCCGGTTACACTTGCAGTAAAAACATTTCCTGTTTCAAGGTAAAGGCTGGCTGTTCCTGTTAGATTGAAATTTAAAGGGGTTGGGTCAAGTTGTATTAAATTCCCAATTTCCAAATACCCCGAATTAAATCCCAGACTTCCAATGGTTATTGTTTTTCCATTAGCCAAAGTACCTTGTCCGCCTCCAAATGCTATATCTCCCCCGTTAGTGTTGTTGACAATAATATTTCCATTAAAAGCACAGGTAGCATTAGCTTCAGCAGTAAATTGAATATTGTTGCTGCCGTTATTTATTACAGTGATATCTCCGTTAAATACATTTCCAATACTGCCATATGCAAAAGTTAGCGAACCGCCATTACTGATAAATGTCGCAGTGGAATTAAAAACGTCTGGCAATGGGTAACCTCCTCCCCAGGCATCGGGAGCATTATTTATTATGGTTGCAGGCCCATTATAGGTATTGCCATCATTGTAAAGATCATAAGTCTGATTTGTAGGACCACTTTTGGTCATGCTGTAAGTCCCGTTATAGATATTCTGTACAAAATAAGGTGAACCTGCAGAGACTGTAAAGGTTCCATTAAATGTGCTGTTTTGAACTTGTACTAAATCCTGCCCCGAAATATTCAGATTGCCATTAAAGGTACTGGAGGATAAAATTAAAAGCTGGGCAGTTCCGGTTACAGTTAAAGACTGCGGTGTCGATCCAAGCTGCGTAAAATTTGCAATTTGCAAATACCCTGAACTAAATCCAAGGCTCCCAACGCTTATTGTTTTGCCGCTGGCCAATATGGCAGCACCCTGATCGAATCCAACGAATGATTGATTAGAGTTACTGGTGTTGTTTACTGTAATATTTCCATTATAAGCGCAAGAAGAATAAGGTTCTGCGGCGAATTGAATTCCCTGTCCATTATTTGTTGCTATGATGTCTCCATTAAAAATATTACCAGTACTCCCGAAGGCAAGATAGATCAAACCATTATTACTGATTACTGTAACGGCTGCATTAAAAATATCTGGCAATGAGCTGGCTGCAATCCATTCACCGGCACCATTATTGTTAAAAGTCGCTACAGAATTAAAGGTATTCCCACCTGCAGAACCGTCCCCAGTCGCACCTGTTTTTGTAAGAATTACAGCCTGATTAAAAGTTGAACCATTGAAAGAAATGTCATCGCAGGTGGCTGTTATGCCCGCAGCAAATTGAGTTGCCCCTAAGTTGAGAGAACTTCCACTTGCCTGAATAGTTCCGCTTGTGATTACAGAACTGCTGAATGTTGCACTATTAGTTATTGCAAGAGTGTTTCCGTTCAGGGTAAGGGTTGCTAAACTGATTGAAAACTGAGCTACCGTTACATTTCCGGAAATGGATGGATTATTTGATGTGCTTCCGATTATTACATAATCAGCGGAAGAAGGGACTCCTGCGGGACTCCAGTTATTTGCCGTATTCCAGTCAGATGAAGTGCTGCCGGTCCATGTGTAGGTAGTCTGAGAAAAGGAATTAAAGCCTGAGATCAGAAATCCCATTAAAAAGAAACAGGCTGTTTTAATCTTTAAATGCGTAGCAGTAAAATGCATACCACAGATCTAAGGTGACGTTCTACAATCAAATTATTCAAAAACACATCCGATCACCCGTTTCTGCGAGGCGACAATACCGCTCAAATCATTTATACATAAATTTTTTCGTGAGTACAACAGTAACTCCGTCTCGCCCAATTATAGAATAATTTCCATAAAGTGGGACACCTGCAGTATAGGATCCCAGGGTTAAACTGGCTATGTTCAGCCTTTTTGAAAATGCGTATCCGGCAGGGAGCCCGGTATTGACTTTCCAGACAAAGGTGTATCCGCTAATTAAATCTGATTGCCCTGCGGCAGAGCCCATGGAAACTAATATTCCGGAAATATTATTGGTATCAGCAACCATAACCTGCACGGTAAAGGGAAACATACCATTAATGACTTTGATTGGTTTTGCTGCAAATACAGCTGATGACAGCGCAAATGCAATTATCGGTAGTATTCTTTTTATCATACGTGTATTGTTTAAGAGAACATTCTAATTAACCCGACTCAACTGCTCTCCCACTCAACAATCACCGTATATTATCTGCTTCTGGTTCTTATACGATGCCTATGCAAAAAAAGTTACGTTTTTGTGTTATATAATTAAGAATAATAGTTACATTATTTACACTGGAAAGAAAAATTCCCTAAAATCAGCCCGCGATTTTCAGCGCCTTGAAAATATCCTGCTGCTTCATCTCCTTTACCTCTGAGGGTTTCATACCAACAAGACTTAACCCTTCGATCTGCACGCGGATCAACCTGAGTGTCGGAAACCCTGTCTGGGCGGTCATCTTACGAACCTGGTGGTTTTTGCCCTCTACAATACCAAGCTTCACCCAGGATGTGGGAATTGTTTTCCTGACGCGTATTGGTGGTATGCGGTCAGGTATATAATCCGGCGCAGCTATCGCTTCTGCTTCAGCCGGCAGTGTTTTATACATTTTGCCTTCAACCGTAATGGAGACTCCCTTTTTTAATTGATTGACAGCTTCTGCTGTAATGGCTCCATCAACCTGAGCCAGGTAAGTCCGGGTGTGTTTATAGGTTGGGTGAAGCAGGTAATGGTTAAGCTTTTTATCATTGGTCAGAATAAGCAGTCCTTCGCTGTCTGAATCCAAACGACCGATAGGGTAAACGTCCTTGGGGAAAGTAAATAATTCAGCGAGCGTTGTATTATTGCCTTCTTTGGTAAACTGGGACAACATCCCATAAGGCTTGTAGATAACGTAATACTTTAGGTTACTCTCAGGCGATGTCAGCATCTGATGTTTAGTAAGCGGGATACTTTACCGATTACTAATTCCCTCCCTCTTCCTCATCCTCACCATCCTTCTTCACCTTTTGAGGCTTAGGCTGCTCCTTAGGAGCATTCGGATCCACAAAGTCCTTGCGCAATACCGTGAACACTGTTCTTCTGTTCATCTGGTGCAGCGCTTCCTGTTCCTCTTTTGATTTCTGGCTATTGATGTATTTCTCATTTAGCGTGTAAAGGAGATTTCCTTTGGAATCCAGAATTTCCAATGGATATTTTTTACCATATCCTTTTGGTTTCATACGATCCGGATTGATCCCCTTTGAAATAAGGTAATCCACGCAGGATTTGGCGCGGGCTTCTGAAAGTATATCGTTATGCTTTTCACTTCCACGGGCATCTGTATGGGCACTCAACTCGATTACGAAAGTAGGGTTATCAACAAGTGTCGCATATAAGAAATCCAGGGAATCTTTGGATTGTGATCTTAAGTTGGCACTGTCAAGACCATACTGCACAGCAGGGAAGTGGATAAATTTCTTGATGGGCGTCAGGCAGAAATCATGTTTAAATATTTTCGATTCCTTCACCCCTATTGTGGTCTCTTTTACCTTATCACTGCTGTTTACAAAACCCAGGGAGGCTTCCCGGGTCTTCACTTCATTGCCCACAGCTGTTGTCAATACATAAGATGTATTCTCACTTACGTAACGCTTGGATCCGGTATTTTCGCCAAATTTATAATAACCATTCTTGTCCGTTTTGGTTTCTGCGCTGCTGCCATCCGAACCAAGTAATTTCATGGTTACACCTTCTATGGTTTCCTTGAAATCACAGTCCGTCAGGACTCCTTCGATTGTAAACAAAAGTGGAGGCAATGAGAATTGCCAGATATCATCAGAACCCTTTCCTCCTTCACGATTGGAGGAAAAATAACCTCTTTCTTTTTTACCTTCAAAAATAATTCCAAAATCATCTGCATTGGAATTTATTGGGTATTGCAGATTAGTAACATCGCCCCATTTATTATCGCCAATCTTAGGTGCTTTATAAATGTCAAGTCCACCCATTCCTATCTGACCATCAGAGGAAAAATACAAGGTGCCGTCTTCATGAAGGAAAGGATACCCTTCTGAACCGGGGGTGTTGATGGTGGGCCCCATATTTACAGGTTTGCCCCAGGTTTTCGTGCCTTTATCCATTACGCTCATCCACAAATCATATCTGCCTGATCCACCAGCCATATCAGAGGCAAAAATAAGTGTTTGCTCATCCACTGAAAGGGCAGGATGCCTGTAATCCGTACTATCAGTACAAAATGGAAGTAACTTAGGCTCATCCCAGACATTGCCCTTTTTAACCGATATGTATAATCCGCAAGGGAGAACTTTGCCTTTCTCCACATTGCATCGCGTAAATATCAGCGTATTCCCCTTTCTGCTGACAACAGAGGCTCCATCATTCGCCTGAGAGCTAATGGGAGCCGGCAATGGTGTAGGGGTACTCCACTTTCCGTTTTTATCCAGCTTGGTTTCAAAGATATCACTGAAGTTTTGTCCGTTCCCATCGTCAATAGAACCACCTGTTGAGCCTTCCCGTGTAGAAGTAAAATAAAGGCTGGTGTATTTTTTATCAGTGTAGCAGGGTGAAAAATCAGAAGCTTTGGAATTGATCTGGGAAACATTATCCACTTTATAGCGGGTTGGGGTATCTTTCCATTTAGTTGCAAGTTCACAGGATTTGGCTCCATTTTCTCCACGCGGATCATCGGGAACGGCCTTTTTATACTCGTTGTACCTGATTAACGCTTCGTCATATTTCCCATTTATCTTTTTTGCATCCGCAGCATACAATTTTGCTTTTGAATCCGGGTAATTGGCTTTAATTGCCTTTTCATACCATTGTTCTGCGTTTTTTGAGTCATTGATCAGGCGATAACATTCAGCGGTCTGATAGATAATCCTGGCCTTATCCTCCTTCTTGCTAACCACAGTATATGCCTTTTTATAAAGCTCTATGGCAGTAAAATACTTGCGGGAATTAAATGCCTTATCTGCATCTTTAATAAAGTTTTTCTGAGCTGACAGACTGCCGGAAAAAATAATAACACTTGCCAGTGCAATGAAGGCGAGTTTTAAAAGTTTCATATTCAGAAGTTTAGTTAAGGCTTTGCTTTTAATTGACGGGTGCTAAAATAACGAATTATTTGAAACAAAAAAACTAAACCTGTACTTTTACCCCTAATGCCGGATAAAGAAAATATAAGCATCAGGAATAAAAAAGCCTCCTTTGAATACCTGTTTCTGGACAAATACGTAGCCGGTATGCAGCTGTACGGTACCGAAATTAAATCTATCCGTGAAAGTGAAGTAAATATCAACGATGCCTTCTGCTCTTTTATTGACAAGGAGTTGTTTATAAAAGGCATGCACATAGGAGAATACAAACAAGCCACTTACAACAATCATCCGACCAAGCGGGACCGGAAATTACTACTCAACAAAAGTGAACTGGAGAAATTGGCTTACCAGTTAAAAGACAAGGGCCTGACCATTATTCCGCTTCGGCTGTTTATCAACGGTAAGGGCCTCGCCAAATTGGAAATAGCACTCGCTAAGGGAAAGAAAACATTTGACAAGCGGGATGACATCAAAAAGCGCGATACAGAGCGGGAAACGATGCGAAGGCTCAAATAAGTACCTGTTTTGAGGAAATTAAGTTAATAGAAAGGCTTCAGAGAGAGGAAAGCAGTAGTGAAAGGCATCAAAGGCATGCACCCCGAGAGGAGGTGTAGACTGCGCATGAATTTGCAGACTTGAACGCTGCTTTCTTTCATAGAAAGCCTTAACTCTCAAAAAAAATCCCCCCACTTGCGCGGGGGGATAAAATCCCTAAAAACCATGGCGTGATTTGTAAGGGATTTTTCTTTAAAAATTAAGCCTTTCCTTTAGGCGTTTTTTCAGACTCTTCCATTTCAGTTCTCAGCGCAGACAAAGAGGAGATATCACCCAGCGTGGTTTTCTCCATACTGTCTTTCACCTTTTTAACTGCTTTTTTGGTGTCTTTGCCATCTGACTTGTGTCCTGCAGCAGCTCCGGATCTTTCTTCACCGATTTTATCATCGTGAATTTTGGTATGCGAAACGATAATCTTTTTGCTTTCCTTAACAAATTCCAACACCTTAAAATCAAGCGTCTCCTCTGTTTTGGCTGCTGTACCATCTGCCTTAATTAAATGACGGCCAGGAGCAAATCCTTCTACGCCATATGGCAATGAAATAATAGCACCTTTTTCAGAAGTACTGATGACAGTTCCTTTGTGCACGGAGTCAAGCGTAAAGACCGTTTCAAATACTTCCCAGGGGTTTTCCTCCAGTTGTTTAACACCAAGGCTTAGCTTGCGGTTCTCTGCATCCACTTCCAGAATTACAGCTTCAATTTTATCGCCTGTCTTAGCGAATTCATTCGGATGTTTTATTTTTTTAGACCAGGAGAGATCTGAAATGTGAATCAAACCATCTATCCCCTCTTCCAACTCTACAAACAAACCAAAATTTGTTGCATTGCGGACAATCACAGAATGCTTGGACCCCTTTGGATATTTCTCCAGAATATTGGTCCATGGATCAGGCGTCAACTGCTTTATTCCCAGTGACATTTTACGTTCCTCACGGTTTAAAGTAAGAATGATTGCTTCCACTTCATCTCCTGCCTTCAAAAAGTCCTGAGCAGTGCGCAAATGCTGTGACCATGACATTTCTGAAACGTGTATCAGGCCTTCAATACCAGCTGCGATCTCAATAAATGCGCCATAATCTGCAATGACAACGACTTTACCTTTTACCTTATCTCCAATTTTAATGTTGGTGTCCAGCGAATCCCATGGATGGGAAGTAAGTTGTTTAAGTCCAAGTGCAATACGTTTTTTATCATTGTCAAAATCTAGAATAACCACATTCAGTTTCTGATCGAGCTTAACAATTTCCTCCGGATGATTGATGCGTCCCCATGAGAGGTCAGTAATGTGAATCAAACCATCCACACCGCCCAGATCAATGAATACGCCATAAGAGGTAATGTTTTTAACAGTACCTTCCAGTACCTGTCCCTTTTCCAGCTTGGAGATGATCTCCTTCTTCTGCAGTTCAAGTTCCGCTTCAATCAATGCTTTATGTGATACAACAACGTTCCGGAATTCCTGGTTGATTTTTACTACCTTAAATTCCATTGTCTTGCCCACGTAAATATCATAGTCACGTATAGGCTTAACATCAATCTGGGAACCTGGCAAAAATGCTTCAATACCAAATACATCTACAATTAAACCGCCTTTGGTACGGCATTTTACATATCCCTTGATGATTTCGTCTTTTGCAAGGGCCTCATTCACACGATCCCATGACTGCATGGAACGGGCTGTTTTATGAGAAAGAATCAGCTGTCCGTTTTTATCTTCCTGGCTCTCTACAAAAACCTCTACTTTATCACCGATTTTAAGATCCGGATTATACCTGAATTCCGATAATGGAACAACCCCATCGGATTTAAAACCGATGTTCACCACTACTTCCTTGTGGTTTTTCGCTACAACTACACCTTCTACAATCTGCGCTTCAGTAACTGCGCTCAGTGTTTTGCCATACATGGCATCCAGCTTATCCCTTTCGTCCTGGGAATAATTATCCTGTTTTTTTCCAATTGTATTCCAATCAAAACTTTCGAGCGTATTTATCGTCCCGTTTACTCCTTCTTTCACTTCTGACATTGTTTATTTTTTATTTGTATTCCGCTTGCCCAGGCTGCTTACGGAAGCTGTTTAACATTTATTTTTTACCCCTATCCCGCCTGAAAAATAAGGGGTGGTAAACGTACGTCAATTTCTGTAATTTACAAAGCTTTCTAATCAAAAAATCTCCAGACAGCGCCAAATTTAAAGGCTGCATCGGTAAATGGGTAATGAGGGGCATAATAATAGGTAGTATAGCCCAGCCAGGAATTCAGGTTTTCATATTTTACAAATATCCGGGCCCTGCTTATCTTCAGATTCAAAAAAACGTCGACATAGGGGTAATTTCCTATTTCTTTCTGATTTTGAACATAAAACTGGCCCAAAGCCGGGGAATATCCATTGGCATAGTAACTGGAGTTATAAAACACATCAAAGCCAATTTGCAAAGCTAATGCCTTCTTAAACAGCCTGTTTTCATAATAAAGGCTCTGTTCTGTTACCCAAGTGGGTAGCTGGATCGAGGACCCATCCGGCACATACTGATAGACAATTTTATTGCTGAAAACTACATGCCCAAGGTAAAATGCTTTTTGGATCTGACCTGCAAATCCTTGAATTACAGACGATTGCTGCTCAGGGACAAAACTGGTTGAAAAATCAGCTGTTTGATTCTGAACTAAATACACAAAATTCTTATACTGAAAAGTGGAAACGCCCAATTCCAGCTTGTATTTTGACAAACGGTAGTACAGATTAGCGTTAATTGCATTTATATTGCTGAACTGGTTCGTCCACACGTAAAGGGTGGAATAATTATTCAGGTATAAAAAGTCCGGCTTCCTGTCAGTATAACTGCCAGTAAATCCAATCGATTGAGAAGTATCCGTTAAATTAAACCGAAAGAATAAATTCAAACTATTGTCCCCGGAATTATAACCGCTGAAAACGTATTCACCTCTGATTCCATAAGCAAACTTGCTTATATTGTAATTATACAGTTCAGCTTTAGCTATAAAATCATTAAAAATCTGTTCATTGGTTTTTAATTTATTCGAATCCAATCCCTGCAATTGAGCCAATCGTGTATATTGTTGCTTTACTCCTGCTTCAATACCTAAGTTTCTAAAGCTTCCATCCCGTTTATTGGCCAATAACCTCCAGGAAAGTTCATTCTCAAATCTGAAAATATAGGTTGAATCGTACGTTCGTAAATAGCCGTTGTACACATTATTATAAAAACCTGGTTCAAGGCCAGGATCCGAATAAGTAAATAACTCATCCTGAATTAAAAACGAATGCGACAAAACAGAGGTTGGCAGCACTCTCGTTCGTTTGGAAGTATCACTTATACTTCGCGCTGGCCCTAAATTCAGGTACTGCTTCAGAAAAAAACTTCTGCTTCTGTATCGCCTGCTGGCACTATCCAGATTAATGTTCAACAGATTTCGATCCTGCAAAGGCGCGTCCTCAAATGTAGAATCATTTTTAATTCCTCCGTTTTCTGAGTTTTTAAGGCTATTGATGATCGCATTGGAAATGAGAAAATAACGTTTATTGGTAGTAGTATAATTTCCGGAAAGCGCAAAATCGGTATGATTGGTACTTTGTCTCAGGTAAAAACCATCGGAACGGATGCGCATAAACTTAGCTGTCAGATTCAGGTTTTTGTTTATGTTTTGTGAGTGAATGAAATTGGAATACAATTCGTTCTTGGCACCGATTAAAAAAAACAACTCTGTATATGGAGTGTGTGTATTGTAATATTCCATCTGACGGGGCTGGTAGGTATAGGCAGAGAAGTTGTTCGCAGCATAATTAAATCCCAAATCAGTTGAGGGAACAGGGAAATAAAGATTAGTTATAGCAAGACCACTGTTTCCAAGATTATACCGGTCACGGTATCGCTGTAAGGTATTAAGCGAACTGTCCGGAATCAGAAAAACGTTTGATTGCTTGTCAAATGCTTCTTCATATTTATAAGATGTCTTTGGGGGCTTAACTATGGAATCGGAAGGTGTGCGGCTTGTGGCCTCTAAACAAAGGGCTGTAAAAAAAACGACTATGAGCAGGCGGTTAAAATTCATTCTAAAAAGCTGGTGACCAAAAGTAGATTTAATTTTAATCATGCCCGCCTTAGTCGTTCTGTTTTTATTTGTAGTTAAGACCGTTTCGCTTTTCAAGAACCATGCCTATTTCTCCAGCGCCCTCAAACAGGTATAACACCCTGAAGCGGGTGTAAAATAGACTAAGCATTGCTTCGCAAGCAAGTCTATTTAAAAAAAAAGTCCCTTCCGAATTAACGGAAGGGACTAAAATCGGCAACGACATACTCTCCCAAGCTTTAGACTCAGTACCATCTGCGCTGATGGGCTTAACTTCTCTGTTCGGAATGGGAAGAGGTGGACACCATCGCTATAGTCACCTAAAAAGGTACTCCGTTTGTGCGGAGTAATTTCATAAAGACATATAAAGAAAGAAAATACACACAGTAAATAACCAAATGAATAATTTGTTCATGACAAGAATTAAACGGGTAATTAGTACTACTCGACTTTGACATTGCTGTCTTTACATCTGTAGCCTATCAACGTCATAATCTTTGACGACCCTTAAAAGAAGACTAATCTTGAGGCAAGTTTCGCACTTAGATGCTTTCAGCGCTTATCTTAACCGGACATAGCTACCCTGCGATGCACTTGACAGTACAACAGGTACACTAGCGGTCCGTCCGACTCGGTCCTCTCGTACTAGAGTCAGGCCCTCTCAATCTTCTAACGCCCACAACAGATAGGGACCGAACTGTCTCACGACGTTCTGAACCCAGCTCGCGTGCCACTTTAATCGGCGAACAGCCGAACCCTTGGGACCTTCTCCAGCCCCAGGATGTGACGAGCCGACATCGAGGTGCCAAACCACTCCGTCGATGTGAGCTCTTGGGAGTGATCAGCCTGTTATCCCCAGCGTACCTTTTATCCTTTGAGCGATGGCCCTTCCATGCGGAACCACCGGATCACTTTATCCTACTTTCGTACCTGCTCGACTTGTCGGTCTTACAGTCAAGCACCCTTATGCTAATGCACTCTACGTACGGTTACCAAGCGTACTGAGGGTACCTTTGAAAGCCTCCGATACTCTTTTGGAGGCGACCACCCCAGTCAAACTACCCACCATGCAATGTCCTCCGTTGTACGGAGTTAGACTCCGAATAAATCAAGGATGGTATTTCAACGTTGACTCCATGATAGCTAGCGCTACCACTTCAAAGTCTCCCATCTATCCTACACATGATTTATCCAAAGTCAATGCAAAGCTATAGTAAAGGTGCATGGGGTCTTTCCGTCCCGTTGCGGGTACTCGGCGTCTTCACCGAGACCACAATTTCACCGAGCTCGTGGCTGAGACAGCGCTCAGATCGTTACACCATTCGTGCAGGTCGGAACTTACCCGACAAGGAATTTCGCTACCTTAGGACCGTTATAGTTACGGCCGCCGTTTACTGGGGCTTCGATTCAAAGCTTTTCCTTGCGGATGACCTCTCCTCTTAACCTTCCAGCACCGGGCAGGTGTCAGGCCTTATACATCATCTTTCGATTTAGCAAAGCCATGTGTTTTTGATAAACAGTCGCCAGAGCCATTTTATTGAAACCCTCCGAAGAGGGTACCCTTTATCCCGAAGTTACAGGGTTAATTTGCCTAGTTCCTTAGCCACGGATCACTCGAGCACCTCAGGATTCTCTCCTTGACTACCTGTGTCGGTTTGCGGTACGGGTTGCTTTTACCTGAAGCTTAGAGGTTTTTCTTGGAAGTTTGATTAGATCCATATCAGCTTGCCCGAAGGCTCACTGTACTATCAGGTTTCAGCATTCCCGGCGGATTTGCCTGCCAGAAATATACCTACACCCTTAAACGTGCACTTTCGTCAGCACGCAGGATTTTCACTACTTCGTCACCCCATAGCAGTAAAGCAAGTACTGGAATATTAACCAGTTATCCATCGACTTTTCCCTTCGGATACGCCTTAGGACCCGACTAACCCTGATTCGATTAACGTTGATCAGGAAACCTTAGTCTATCGGTGAGGGGGTTTCTCGCCCCCTTTATCGTTACTTATGCCTACATTTGCTTTTCTAACTGCTCCAGCATGGCTTACGCCACACCTTCAGTGCTGTTAGAATGCTCCCCTACCACTGTACATTACTGTACAATTCATGGCTTCGGTACTGTGTTTTATGCCCGCTTATTATCCACGCCCAATCGCTCGACTAGTGAGCTGTTACGCACTCTTTAAATGAATTGCTGCTTCCAAGCAAACATCCTAGCTGTCAATGCAATCGGACCACGTTATAACAACTTAACACAGATTTTGGGACCTTAGCCGATGATCTGGATTCTTCTCCTCTCGTCCACGGACCTTAGCACCCGTGGGCTCACTCCTGAGTATATTTCATAGCATTCGGAGTTTGTCTGGATTTGGTAGGCGATGAAGCCCCCTAGTCCAATCAGTAGCTCTACCTCTATGAAACTTAACCTCAAGGCTGTTCCTAAAAACATTTCGGGGAGTACGAGCTATTTCCCAGTTTGATTAGCCTTTCACCCCTACCCACAACTCATCCGAGAGCTTTTCAACGCTCACCAGTTCGGACCTCCATGGCGTGTTACCGCCACTTCATCCTGGTCATGGGTAGATCACAAGGTTTCGCGTCTACCCCCTCTGACTATTCGCCCTATTCAGACTTGCTTTCGCTTCGGCTACAGACCTTTGGTCTTTAACCTTGCCAGAGAGGAGTAACTCGTAGGCTCATTATGCAAAAGGCACGCCGTCACAGCACGAAGCTGCTCCGACCGCTTGTAAGCGTACGGTTTCAGGTTCTATTTCACTCCGTTATTCACGGTTCTTTTCACCTTTCCTTCACAGTACTAGTTCGCTATCGGTCTCTTTTAAGTATTTAGCCTTACCAGATGGTCCTGGTGGATTCCTACAAGATTTCTCGTGTCTCGCAGTACTCAGGATACTACTAGGTAGCAGATTTATTTCGTGTACGGGATTATCACCCTCTATGATGCAACTTTCCAGAAGCTTCCACTATAAATTTACATTCCATATTGTAGTCCTACAACCCCAACATTGCCTTAACAATATTGGTTTGGGCTATTCCCTTTTCGCTCGCCACTACTAGGGGAATCACTTAATTGTTTTCTTTTCCTCCAGGTACTTAGATGTTTCAGTTCCCTGGGTTAGCATCCTTTCGGATGATTCAACTTCATTGAATCGGGTTGCCCCATTCGGAAATCTTCGGATCGATTTGTATTTGCCAATCCCCGAAGCTTATCGCAGCTTATCACGTCCTTCATCGCCTAAAAGAGCCAAGGCATTCACCATACGCCCTTAATAAATTCTTACTCATTACTACTCTTATTCAAATAGTTAATTACTATTTGTGTATTTTCTTTCAATATGTCAAAGAACTTATTCTGCCAACAGGGCAGCTAAGTGGAGAATAACGGATTCGAACCGATGACCCCCTGCGTGCAAGGCAGGTGCTCTAGCCAGCTGAGCTAATTCCCCAATTCGAGTTGATGGTAGTCCCGAGCAGATTTGAACTGCTGACCCCTACATTATCAGTGTAGTGCTCTAACCAACTGAGCTACGGGACTATTTTATCCTTTCGCGCTATTGGGTAAATACACCCCTGAGCTCGTTATTGGGTATTGTAAAAATAATTGAAGCAAAAAAAGGAGAGTAAGTAACATTCAGATATCGGTTACCCGTTATTCCGAATAAACAAATCTTCTCTAGAAAGGAGGTGTTCCAGCCGCACCTTCCGGTACGGCTACCTTGTTACGACTTAGCCCCAGTCATTGGTTTTACCCTAGGCGACGTCTTACGACAATCGACTTTAGGTACTCCCAACTCCCATGGCTTGACGGGCGGTGTGTACAAGGCCCGGGAACGTATTCACCGGATCATTGCTGATATCCGATTACTAGCGAATCCAGCTTCATGAAGTCGAGTTGCAGACTTCAATCCGAACTGAGATAAGTTTTAGAGATTAGCATCACATCGCTGTGTAGCTGCCCTTTGTACTTACCATTGTAGCACGTGTGTAGCCCAGGACGTAAGGGCCGTGCTGACTTGACGTCATCCCCACCTTCCTCACCGCTTACGCGGGCAGTTTCTCTAGAGTCCCCGACATTACTCGCTGGCAACTAAAGATAGGGGTTGCGCTCGTTGCGGGACTTAACCCAACACCTCACGGCACGAGCTGACGACAGCCATGCAGCACCTAGTTTCGTGTCTTGCGAAAGCCACCTTTCGGCAGCGGTCACTAACTTTCAAGCCCTGGTAAGGTTCCTCGCGTATCATCGAATTAAACCACATGCTCCTCCGCTTGTGCGGGCCCCCGTCAATTCCTTTGAGTTTCAATCTTGCGATCGTACTCCCCAGGTGGATCACTTAACGCTTTCGCTTGGACGCTGACAGTGTATCGCCAACATCGAGTGATCATCGTTTAGGGCGTGGACTACCAGGGTATCTAATCCTGTTTGATCCCCACGCTTTCGTGCATCAGCGTCAATAACAATTTTGTGAGCTGCCTTCGCAATCGGTGTTCTGTGCCATATCTAAGTATTTCACCACTACATGGCACATTCCGCCCACATCAGTTGCATTCAAGATTGACAGTATCAATGGCAGTTCTGCAGTTAAGCTGCAGGATTTCACCACTGACTTATCATTCCGCCTACGCACCCTTTAAACCCAATGAATCCGGATAACGCTCGGGTCCTTCGTATTACCGCGGCTGCTGGCACGAAGTTAGCCGACCCTTATTCTAACGGTACTATCAGCCCCGTACACGTACGAGGGGTTTCTCCCGTTCAAAAGAAGTTTACGACGCATAGCGCCTTCATCCTTCACGCGGCATGGCTGGATCAGTGTTGCCACCATTGTCCAATATTCCTTACTGCTGCCTCCCGTAGGAGTCTGGTCCGTGTCTCAGTACCAGTGTGGGGGATAATCCTCTCAGATCCCCTATGCATCGTAGCCTTGGTGAGCCATTACCTCACCAACTAGCTAATGCAACGCATGCCCATCCATTACCACCGTAGTTTTAATAATAAAGAGATGCCTCTTCACTATACTATGGAGTATTAATCCGAATTTCTTCGGGCTATCCTCCAGTAATGGGTAGGTTGCATACGTGTTACGCACCCGTGCGCCACTCGTCAGCATGTATTGCTACACCTGTTACCGTTCGACTTGCATGTATTAGGCCTGCCGCTAGCGTTCATCCTGAGCCAGGATCAAACTCTCCATTGTAAGTTTGATAATGTTTCCAATTTAATGGAATGCTTCAAGATTTGTTACTCATTGTTTTGCAAATAAAAATCTGCATAACATAGGTTACTTACCTATTCCTTTTTTGTGCTTCAATATTTTCAAAGAACGTTTAGTAAATATAGATTTCCGTTTCCGGAACACTACTAAATAAACTAATTCGGAACTAAATGAACTTTCTAAATAATCCCTTTTTTCTAAGGGAGGGCAAAGATACAAAGCTTTTTTACTTCTGCAAACTTTATTACGAAATTATTATAAAATAGTTATATTTATCATAACATACTGATTATCAGCATGAAAAAATTCAAGGATTGCCGGCAGAAACCGGAATAATTCTTCCATTGAAAAAAGAACGTGCTGTTAAGGCAAATTCTGCAACGTAAAGCGCCATTTGAGCAGCTGATACCGGAGCCTGAAAACCCGGGAAAGCTTCCTGCAGCATTTCCGTCTGAACAGCCCCAAGCGCAAGGCAGTTAACGGAAATGTTAAATTCTTTTAACTCTTCTGCAAGGCATTCGGTCAATATACCAAGGGCTCCCTTACTGGAACTGTATGCTGAAAGTCCGGAAAACTTGATTGTCCCCCCTACTCCTCCCATGCTTCCTATCGTAACAACATGAGCTCCTGATGTCGCCTTGGTTAAAAGCGGTACTAAATCACGGACCAGTTTAAACAAACTGAACACGTTGACTTTATAAATATACTCAAGATCTGTATCCGTGATTTGCTGCACAGGCTTATTGACAAGCGTTCCAGCTGCATGGATGATCACATCAATGGAAGAAAATTGCTTTTGAATCTGAGGCAACAGGTATCCCTTTGTGTCAACAGTAGACAGATCTGCCGCAAGGATATGCACGGAATCCGGATTGATTTTTTCACATTCCTGTTTGAGTTGTTTCAGAGCACGGTCGTTGCGGGAAAGGGCAATAATCCGGCATCCGGGGTTTGCTGCAAGAACCTTCACTGTCTCATATCCTATACCCCGGCTTGCACCTGTTACAATAATGTTCATTCGAATTAAGTTCTATGCTTTGGTGAATATACTGCTTATAGATACGAATAAACCCGCTTTTGAGGGTTCATAAGCTCCTATAAAATTAAATATAATAATGCGAATAAACCCGCTTTTGCGGGTTCATAAGCTCCTATAAAATTAAATATAATAATGCGAATAAACCCGCTTTTGCGGGTTCATAAGCTCCTATAAAATTAAATATAATAATGCGAATAAATGTCTTAAATTTACAAATCATGAGATTAAAGCCAATTTATTTTTTGTTGCTGATAAGTATTTCAAGCCTGGGGCTGAAAGCTCAGGATATGGATTATACTCAGCCGACTCCTGCCAAAGACCAGCCAGTCCGTCACAGGGGAGTTCCTGCCTCCACTTCCCTGTTCGATCCGAATAAATTATTCTGGGGTGGTGATCTTGGTGCTTATTTCTCATTCTTCACGGAGATTAGTTTTTCACCGCTTATCGGCTATCGGATTACGGATCGTCTGGAAGTTGGTATTCGGGGAACTTATATGTACTTCAATGATCATGACTACAATTCCACGTCAAGTTTTTACGGAGCCAGTGTTTTTGGCAGAGTAATTATTGTCAATAATTTTTTTATCCAGGGTGAATACGAAGTGCTGAATATGCCCTCGGAAGATTTCATAGGAACCCGTGCAAACAAGAATTTTACATTTGCGGGAGTAGGCTTTAAAAGACCTATTGGCCCTAATTCATATACCACCCTGGTAGCATTGTGGGATCTAAATTATAATGCTGATTATTCCTCTTCCCCCTATTTCCAGCCCGACATACGTATTGGCTTTAATTTTGGGTTTTAATTGATGAAGCGGTTTGTGGTTATTCTTGTTGGGGTTTTCACAATTTGCCACCACCCCTCTTTCAGCCAGACTACCTCGGACAATTCTATCCAATTAAGTTCTCCATTTGATCTGTACGGTCCAAAAAACGCCGCTGTTTACAAAAATCTCAAAGAAGCACTAAAGGATAATGTAAGTGTATACAAATTGAATCTGACCAATCAGACTCCTGACCCTAAACTTTATTCCAGACTTGGCAAACTCAGTAACCTGCAAGCCTTGATGCTTGGATACAACAATCTGAGCATATTGCCGGAAGAAATTGGAGGTTTAAGCAGTTTGCTTTTTTTTTCAAGCAGAGGCAATGAATTAAAGTCACTTCCAAAAAGTATTGGGAATTTAAGCAACCTGATGCGAATGGAACTTTACGATACCCACTTTGATTCTCTGCCACAGGAAATGGGCTATTTGCGGCACCTGAAAATTTTTCATGTCCAAAGCAATAAGGCGGATACACTTACTATTCCATCTGCCTTTGGTTATATTAACTCCCTGACGGAAGTTCTGTTTTACAACTGTGTGTTGAATAAATTCCCATCCGAATTTGGCAGGCTCAATAATTTAAAATCGCTTACACTTGTTGAATGCAGGCTGAAAGAAGTACCTCCGGCTATCTCCCATTTGAATGGTCTGGAAGAATTGGTATTGGATAATAACTTATTGGAACGACTTCCATTGGAAATTTATCATTTCAAAGAGCTGCAGTACTTATCTGTTAAGAATAACAAACTGAATAAATTATCTGAGCATATCTGTTACCTGAAGAGTTTAAACACCCTTGATATTCGCGGGAATCAGATTACTGAATCGGATGTGGCTGTAATTAAGGCTTTGCTGCCTGGGTGCAAAGTGATTTGGAAATAAGTTTGTACCCAAGTACAATTTTATACTTAGACGATCCCGGCATCCTTCGTTTTACTTTCGTGACCTTAATAGTAAAACCAAGAGCTGTTTTAGGCAATTTTATAATGGTTAAAATCCTGCGCATTAAAGGCCTCTAATGGATAACATACTAACCATTATAAATTGACGATAAATAGACATGTTTCCATCTGATTCTGAGATACTGGCCGTCGTAGGGGAAAACATCAGGCTCGCCCGGTTGGGCAGAAGATTAACCGCAGAACAGGTCGCAAAAATGTCAGAGATTAGCCGATCGACATTAAGGCAGGTTGAAAAAGGGGCAGCGAACGTTTCAATGGGTAAATATTGCAAGGTGTTGGTTATACTCGGGCTGCAAAACGATTTGTTAAAAATTGGTGCTGAGGATTTTGAAGGAAGAAAATCCAAAGAATGGGGTCTGAAGATCAAAAAAAGAGCCCGTCAAGGTAAGATAACTGGACAAGCATACAGCGATCAAAATAATAAAAAGGATTGCGGGTCTTTTCTGAAATTGCAAGGCGAATTATAGAATTCTTACACCTCCCTAAATTTTGAGTGTAGCGCGGAAAACAAGAGGTCCAGCTAATATTTTAATACCCCTCCCCACAGTCCCATCTGCTGTAAAATCCATTCTTGACGGGAGCGCAGGTATTGACCCGGATGCGTGGCAATTAATATTCTCGGGTTGGGCAAAGTCGCAGCCAGTAATGCCGCCTCACTGTTTAATAGTGTTTTTGAAGATTTATTAAAAAAGTGCTGTGCGGCCATTTCTGACCCGTACACT
Organism: Bacteroidota bacterium; assembly: GCA_013286805.1. GTDB lineage: Bacteria > Bacteroidota > Bacteroidia > JABDFU01 > JABDFU01 > JABDFU01. The sequence continues at coordinate 31,377 of JABDEY010000015.1, forward strand.
CCATCCCCCATCTCAATAATATTCAGGTAAACTTCCATAATGCGTTGCTTACTCCAGCAGCATTCGATCAAAAAAGTGAAGTACGCCTCAAGGCCTTTGCGCAGCCAGCTTCTTCCGGACCACAAAAATAGATTTTTTGCAGTTTGCTGGCTTATGGTACTGGCTCCTCGTTTTGCTTTATGGCTTTTATTAAAATCCATTGCTTTTTCAATTGCTCCAAAATCGAAACCACGGTGTCCCAGAAAATTCTGATCTTCTGAACAGACAACGGCGAGTTGCAGGTTGTTGCTGATTTTGTCCAGTGAAACCCAGTTGTATTTAAGTATCAACTGTTTTCCACCCATTTTTTGCTCTACACAACGGGTTAGCATGAGTGGTGTGAACGGAACAGGAAGCCACCTGAAAATCAAAACACTTAATAAGCTTATTACTAAAAAAGCAATTAAAAATTTTAATAAAACATTTCGGAGTTTTCGCAAAAATAGTTTCATCAGACCATTGAATTATCTTCAAACCGCCACCAATCAAACTACTCTCTTACTGCTAACCTTATTCGGCCAATACAATCATCCCATAATCAAAAGGATTCATCTCTTTCTTAAGCAGTTCAATAAATCCAGCTCCGTATTGTAAAAAACAGGGAATAAAATTATCATGCCTCTCCTGAAGTTCACCTGCAGGAAATAACTTTTCTTTCGCCTTTTTTATCTGCAGCATCACCGTTTCATTTTTCTGTTTCTCCGCCTTAACCATTTTAGCTTCGATCGTTTTCAAACCGTCAATCGCCTTTTTTTGTTCGGCTAAAGCAGCCCCTTTTAAAGTAGTATCAACGCGTTCTGCAAGAGCCGTAATTGTTGAATAAATTTTTTGCAATTGCTCCTGTTCATCTGCCAACGACATTTTACCTGCAGCATTCTTTGATACATAGTTCCTGGTAAGCACATCCAGTTCAGAAAAGTAGTCTGCCGTGTCAAATCCTAATTTCGCCCATTGCCTGGAGGTCTTTGAATCAACAAGTACTAAAAAATTCCGGGGAATAAGTACGGGAAAATTCAGTTTATGATGTTCAAACATTGCTTTATATTCCAGCCAATACGCAATTTCACCAGGGCCACCCACATAAGCCAGATTTGGCAATATCTTTTGCTGGTAAAGTGGCCGTGTTACTACATTGGGACTGAAATATTCAGGATGGGCTTCAATTTCTTCCAAAATCCCGTCTGATAACCGAATCTCTTTCTCTTCAATCAAGGAACTCGCATTGGCGAGGATAAGACGCTTCCGCTTTCCGTTCTTAATGTAAAAGAAGTTGCATTCCCTTGGTTTCACCTGCGCCGGAAAATTCAAGCCTTTGAGTTGTTCAATCGTTGCATTAACGGCTTTATAATTTGTCTGATTTAACAGATCATCCTTAACAAATGAAGCGAATTGTTTTTTAAGTTTCGGGTTATTGGGATCCAGAATAACAAGCCCGTATGCCCCAAACAATTCATTTACGAGATATCGTGTAGCATCCGACATATTAGTATGTTCCAGATACGCCCTTTTTAATAGTGCAAGAAGTGCTTTTGCGTTTTCACTTTCGCCCAGTAGCGGGATCAGTTCTGCAAAAACACGATCCAGTGTATTCGTTGCTATACCACCAGCCGGAGCTTGTGGATTGCCTGAAGGAGCTTGTGGATTGCCTGAAGGAGCTTGTGGATTGCCTGAAGGAGCTTGTGGATTGCCTGAAGGAGCTTGTGGGTCGGCTGAAAGGTCCGGCTCCCAGACCAATTTCTTACCAAACAAATGAATGTGATTTATTTCCTCAAAATCATGATCCTCACTTGCCATCCAATAGACCGGAACAAAATTACAAGCAGGATAAAGCTTTTTCAGTTCTTCAGCCAGATTAATCGTTGTAATTATTTTATAAATAAAATAAAGGGGACCGGTAAACAGGCACAACTGATGTCCGGTACAAACGGTAAAGGTTGTTGGCTGAGCCAGCAGGTTCAGGTTTGACTTTACAACCGAAGTGGTAACAGAGTTTGCATATTGATCAGTAAGCACACTTACTAAAAGCTGACGATCAATGGTTTCAGTACCTTTATCTGAAATAGCAGCAGTAAAGGAGGATCTGTTTAAAGAATACTTAAAAAACTGAGAAAGCTTCCCGGGATCTTCTATGTAATCAACAAAAAGGGATGAGAAGGCCCGGGTTTTCCCAATGCTGATTATAGCTTTGTTCATAGCTGTACTTATTCAAGAAGCTTGCTGATAATTGAATCAACACTTATTCCTTCAGCTTCCGCCTTATAGTTCCGAACCATGCGATGACGCAATATTGCCAAGGCCACGGCTTTCACATCTTCTATATCCGGCGCATATTTACCGTGCAGGACGGCATTGCATTTTGCACCGATAGCGAGGTATTGGGATGCACGGGGGCCAGCACCCCAGGAAATATAATTTTTTACCAACTCAGGAGCCTCTGCTCCATCCGGGCGTGTTTTCCGGACCAGTTTAACGGCATATTCCAGCACATTTTCTGTTATAGGTATACGTCTGACCAGGTTCTGAAAATACATTATTTCCTCGGTAGACATCATTTTGGTAAGGGAGACCGAATGATCGGAAGTCGTATTTTTGACAATGTTGATTTCTTCCCGATAGTCCGGGTAATCCAAAAACACATTGAACATAAAACGATCCAGCTGAGCTTCCGGTAAAGGGTAGGTTCCCTCCTGTTCAATCGGGTTCTGAGTAGCCAAAACAAAAAAGGGCGCGCTCAGCTCATACCTCTTTCCTGCTGCAGTAACTGCCCGCTCCTGCATAGCTTCGAGCAAGGCTGCCTGCGTTTTTGGAGGAGTCCTGTTTATTTCGTCCGCTAATATGATATTCGCAAATAAAGGACCTTTGATGAATTTGAATTGCCTGCTTTCGTCCAGAATTTCAGTTCCAATGATATCAGAGGGCATTAGATCAGGCGTAAACTGTATCCTGTTATAACTCAGTCCCAATACATCCGAAATCGTATTGACCAATAATGTTTTTGCCAGGCCGGGAACACCAACCAATAAACAGTGCCCCCTGCTGAATATGGAAATCAATACATCTTTTACCACTTCGTCCTGTCCGACAATAACCTTTGCAATTTCCTTTTTTAACTCCCTTAATTTTAAGTTGAAAGCATCAACTGCCTCCACATCATTCTTATAATTCATGTTCTAATAAGTATTAATTACTGTTCCAATGAACATCAAAATCACAGGATTTATATTCATCATCAATGTGAATGTATGTTCCGTTAACATGTTTTTTTATCCATGTTTTAACAGCTTTCTGCTGCTTTTCATTCAAAGCAACAGCCTGAATCCGCTGATAATCATCTTTTAAGTTTGCTTTATGCGGTTCGCTTCTGCTTTTCAGGTACAAAATCCGGTAAGCCTGTTTTCCATCCTTTGTATTTGTAATGCTGGGTTCCGTAATATCGCCCACTTTCATACGGTCAATTGTAAACGATAGTGTAGGATCAAACTGTCCCAGATCCGCCTTCTCAAATTTAGAAGCACCCGTCACAGGATTCGTGATCAGTCCTCCGTTCTGTTTACTTTCCTCATCATCTGTATATTTAGCTGCGGCCTCCCGAAAAGAAACAGAATCCTTTTTAATAATCCTGTAAATGCTATCCAGAATACTGCCAGCCTTCTGCAAATCTGCCGGAGCCGATTTGGGTGTAATGAGAATGTGGCAAACATCCACTTCGTCCCCGCGTTTAGCTCTTAACAAAACAATGTGATACCCAAAAGTTGTTTCAAAAACAGTAGATACCTCATTTGGCTTAAGCTGAAAAGCAACAGCCTCAAATTCCGGAACAAAAACTCCCCGTTTCAGACTATCGTAACAGCCTCCCTTTGCAGCCGAGCCCGGATCTTCAGAATACAAGGCAGCCAATACGGAGAAGTCCTCTCCTTTGGTAATTCTGTCTTTCAGTTTCTGCAAACGTTGCTTAGCTTCATTTTTAGCCTCAGCGGTAACAGGGGGTTTTTTAATAATCTGTCCGATTTCCACCTCTTCGTTCACAAATGGCAGGCTGTCCTTCGGAATGGCATTGTAATAATTCCGAACATCAGAGGGGGTAACTGTAATTTCTTCCGTAATCTTCGCATGCATTTTCTGGGATTGAAGCAAATCCTTAATGTCATCTCTCAGTTCTGTTTTAAAATCTTCGATGGATTTGCCATAAAACTCAATAAACTTTTGTTCCGAACCAAATTGCCCGGTGAAATACCTGACACGCCGGTCTAATTCCTGATCTACCTGGCTATCAGTAACCATCACACTGTCTTTCTGTGCCTGTGTAAGCAATAACTTTTGAAACATCAGCTGTTCCAGCAATTTGCATTTGATTTTGTGAGGATCGCTCTTATCCGTTTTAGCCGGGGTTTGGAGAAACTGAGCCTCCAATTGAGACTTGGTAATAATACTGTTGCCTACGATCGCAACCACTTTGTCAATCATATTTGATTGAGCCTGAGGGGCAAATGGCAGAAAAAGAATCAGGTGCAGCGACAGGAAAAATATCGTCCCTTTCCGCTTAATACTACTTTTTTTCACATTCAAAGTCTAAACTGTTTTTTTAAAACTCCTCCGCCTGTTTGTTGCTCAGCGCTTCTTTGTAAACCTCTTCCTTCATCCGATTGATCAATTCCAGTTTTCTTTTATTTAAAATTATGTTTTTTATGTTCTCCTTTTCAAAAGACAGGGGTGAAATGCTGTTTTTTATCTGAAAGCCCTTGATATTTACGAAATAAAGACTTGTCGAGTCGCTGACTTCAATAAACCGGTTATTCTGCAGAAAAAGCTCCTTATTGTATGTTTGCTGAATCGGAATTTCCTTTAACAAATCGTCAAATAACAGCCATTGGTTGTCATCCAGGTAAAAATTCTCTGCAAACTGATGACAATAGTTCTCCAGTGCTTCCTTATCTTTTTTGACTTCCGAACGATAGAGCATTCTGATGGACTGGAGTTGTGGTGCCTTTTTATTCACCTTTACGTACAAAACCTTGATAATATTGTCCTTGAGTTCGAAATTATTTTTATTCTTATTGTAATAGTTTTCAATTTCGGATGGGTTGACAACCGTATCCAGTTTTTGATTAACCAATTCCTTCTCATAAATAAAAGTGATCAGGGAAGTCCGGTAGTCCTTCAACTGCTTCTCTACATTTTTCTGTTCCTCCTTTAGGTTTTCTTCCGCTTTATGAAGGGTCAGCATTTCATTCATCCAGCTATTGATGTATTTTTTCACGATCGAAATACTATCCTCCGGTTTTGTGCCCTTTGGAACAATAGTTGTAACGTCATCGAGGTACAGGTAACTGTCATACACTCTTGCTATTGCACCCTTACCGGCGTCCGGCCTGTTTTTACAGGCAAATTGAAAAAAGCCGATCGCTATGAAAAGCAGGAGGTACCGGGAGTACAAATGCTATTGAATTGTGGATACTACATCCTTGTTGACAGTTACAGGATATTTTTTACGAAGTGAGTCAATCCATTCCTTTTCCAGAAAATTCTGATAGTCTGCGGTAACCAGTCCTTTGGATTCACTGAAAGCTTTGGGCTCAGGCTTCAGTAATTTTTTAACCACTACAAAAACAACTTTACCATTTTCTGTTTTATTAGAAGAAGTCCCGGGGTTCCAGTTCGCATCGACAAAACTGTTTTCCTTTGGTTGAAAGGCTTTGGATTCA
>JABDEY010000016.1 GCA_013286805.1 Bacteroidota bacterium
AATTGCATCAGATGCCAAGGCAGCACCCTTGATGAGAGGAACTGCTGTACTGATGAAAAATACAGGCTTACAGCTGATGGCAAATTTTTTCAGCAATGTTGGCGGGCCCAACTTCCCATTTAGAGCTTTCACTGATAAAAATAAGGCCATCGAATGGCTTATGAAACTTTGGGAAATTGGACAATTGCAGTTACTTGTTTAATCTTATTGAAATGGATTCTACATCAAAAGCACGAAATAAATAATGAGAATACAGCAGATTTGGGCATCAATTATCGGTTCTGCCACTTTACTGATAGGAACACTTAGATTCTTTATTCCTGTCCTGAATACCAATATCCCTCTTTTAGATGGGATAATACATATAGTTACCGGCGGCTGTTTTATAACCGGAGCCTGGGCTCAAAATGGTCAATACGTAAGCCGGGTAAATCGCTGGATTGGTTTTTTCTATGTCCTTTTTGGAGCCAACGGCAATAGTTATCCTCATATGATAGTAGGCTTGATTTCAATTCTGATGAGCATGATACCGAATACCCCTAAAAGGGATTTAATTTAATTCCGGAAATATTTTCAAATAACAATTTACTACGGTTTAAATCTTTAATTACCTTCTCAGCAAGGTCTGATTCATTAAAAATTTCAATCGTTTATGCCTTTACAACAAACGCCTTTGAAATTGTACCGATGTAACTTTACAGTCATGCTCAATCCAATAGGCCCGGCTCCGATGATGACCACGTAAATAATTGTTAACAGACTTTTCCGGAAATACTATAATGTACTATATTTGAAAAGCTTAACAGCTTCAAAAATCCGCGTTTTGAAAATTAAGACATCCATAACATTGCTGGTGGGCATAATCCTGTTAGTGCTTTTTGTAACACTTATATTTTCATTGGTTTCAATTAATCGCTTGCAGAATAACCTGAAAGTTCAGGTCCATACTAATACGGTAATTTTCGAATTGAAGGATAACCTTACATTTTTATTGGATGCCGAAACTGGTGCGCGCGGCTTTGTCATTACATCTGATACGAGTTATTTGCATCCCTATTATCTGGCGCTTCCAAAAATTGCCGTTAATACAAATCAATTAAGGGAGCTTACTCAGGACAATCCAATCCAGCAAAAGAATCAGGACACACTTGAAAAGTTAATACGTCAGAAACTTGCCCGGCTTGCAACGGGCATTTTATTAAAAAAACAAGCCGATGAAAAAGCAAAACCAGTTATACATTCCTCACATGAAGGGAATAGTATAATGGAAAAAATAAGAGTTTTAAACAATTCCATGCAGGCAGAAGAAGTAGCACTTGATGAAAAAAGAACGTCAAACACAAAACAAAGCGTTGAAAATACGCAAACACTTTTTATAGTTGAAGGATTGTTTTCAATACTTACAACTGTATTCCTGGCATTCATGATTTTCAGAGAGCTTGCCAGACGGAAACAAACCGAAAAGGAATTGGCAAATTCCAGTGAACGATTTTTAAAAATATTTGCTGAAAACCCGATTGCAATGTCCTTGTCGGAAATTGGAACCAGTAAAATCCGTTATGCAAATGAGCGTTATTATAAATACTTTGGATACAGTGAGGAAGAGGTTATTGGTCATACTTCCCATGAATTAAAACTTACTTCGCCTGAAGAAGACGCAAGATTGGCTCCTATTTTACTTGGTTATCTCAGTGAAAGACGGTCTATTGCCGAATTGCAAAAATTATCGAAGGAGGAAACTGCACAACTACTTACGGGGTTAAAAAAAGCAATGGGTGATAAAGGATTAGATGTTTTATACACCCGGAAAAACGGGGAAACCTTTAATGCGCTGCTTTCTTACGACCTGATAGAATTAGATGGAAAAAAATATGCAGTGACCTCCTATATGGACATCAGTGAACAAAAGGAGGCAGAGAATAAAATAATAGCCTATTCAACAGAGCTGGAAAGGAAAAACAAAGAAATAGAGCAATTCGCTTATGTTGCATCACATGATTTGCAGGAGCCACTCAGAAGCATTACTAATTTTTCGACATTGTTGACAGAAAAACTGGAGCTGTACCCTGATAACGAAACGCGTGAATACGTTGGTTACCTCAATGGGGGGGCAAAGCGCATGTCCAGTATTATTTTTGACTTGCTTGAGTATTCAAGAATAGGCAACACTGCGAGCAAAGTACCGATTGATACAGATAAACTGTTAAAAGAAATTTTAATTGATATGTCGGCAGGCATTAAAGAAAGTGGAACAGAAATTCACGTTCAAAAATTACCTGTTGTCCAGGGTTACACTTACCTGAAATCTGTTTTTCAGAATCTTATCAGTAATGCAATCAAATTTAAAGATAAAGAAAGGCAGCCTGTTGTAACTATTTCAGCAAAGGATAATGGAAAAGAGTTTCAGTTCTCAGTACAAGACAATGGCATTGGAATCGAAGAAATATATTATGAACGGATCTTCCTTATTTTCCAGCGACTGCATACCCGGGCAGAATATGAAGGTACAGGAATAGGACTTGCGCATTGTAAAAAAATAATTGAACTTCATGGAGGAAAGATATGGGTTGAATCAGACATTGGAAAAGGAAGCACATTTTATTTTACATTACCAAAAACCTGAAATAAACGGTCTATGAAAAAAAAATTGAACTGTATTTTATTGGTTGACGACAGCACGGATGATAATACCTATCATCAGATTATTCTTAAAAAAATGGATGTTGTTAACCGGATTGACGTTGTGGTAAATGGTTTGGAAGCATTGGCTTATCTTAAAAGCGGACATCATAGTCCTCCGGAATTGATTTTCTTGGATATCAATATGCCTAAGATGAACGGATGGGAGTTTTTGGAGCAATACAAAAAGTTAGACGCCCGGCAAAAAGCGAGAGTTGTAATTATGATTTTAACCACTTCTGCAAATCCGGATGATATAAAAAAGGCCAAAGAAATTGAAGAAGTAACTGGCATTGAAACAAAGCCTTTAACTGAAAAAATAATGACAGAAATTCTAAACCAGCATTTTCAGGATTATCTGTAAAAATTTTGATGGAAATAGAAATCAGTATCCTGTTAATTGAAGATATACTGGAAGACAGCCGCTTTGCTGAAATTCAGTTTAAAAATATATTTGGCAATAAGCATACTGTGCAAGTAGTTGATTATTTTTCGAAGGCCATACAATTGTTGCAAAAAAAGTCTTTTGACATAATCATTCTTGACCTTTCACTCCCGGATGGCAAGGGTTTGGCTAATTTTAAACACATTCTGAAGCCCTATAACATTCCCGTTATAATTTATACCGGCCTTGATAATGAATTAGTAAAAAACGAGGCCCTTCAGTATGGCGCAATGGATTATTTAATAAAGGGCAAAACGACCAATAACACTTTAAAAGTAAGCATCCTCAACAGTATAATGCAGTTTTCACCTACTTAAGCGTTGGTTCCTGTTCCCTGGGTGCCAGGCTCTGATTCAAAGTTGGATAATCAATATACCCCTTATCTCCCCCGGAATAATATGTATTTCTGTCAGGCTTGTTCAGAGAAGCATGGAGCTCAAATCGCTTAACCAAATCCGGATTAGCAAGAGCCAGACTGGCAAATGAAACCAATTGCGCTTTACCATTTTCGATTAATTTTTCAGCAGTATCCCGGGTATAGCCTCCATTTGCAATAACTGTTTTATCAAATAAACTGCCGTAGGTTCCGATTACATCGGATGGCCAGTCAGGAAATTCAGTCAAAGGGAAAAGGGGGCCCATTAAATGCAGATAGGCAAGCGGCATTTTATTCAGCTCCTTAATCAGGTAGGTGAAAAGGGCCTTTGGATCGGAATCAATCATTCCATTGAACGGAATAGAAGGAGACAGTTTAATACCGGCTTTTCCGGGACCCCATACAGTTATCAGGACCTGCATGATCTCTAAAACAAAACGGGACCTGTTTTCTATGCTTCCTCCATATTTATCCCTTCTTTTATTCACCCCATCCACTAAAAACTGGTTCGGTAAATAGCCAAAGGCTCCATGTAATTCCACACCGTCGAAGCCGGCATGCTTTGCATTTTCTGCAGCAGTTCCGTATTGTTTAACCACATCTTTAACCTCTTTGGTTTCAAGCGCTCTCGGCAGTTCATAAGCCTGCATTCCGGAAGGTGTAGGTATTTTATGTTCCTCAATCCGTACAGCAGAGGCACTAACCGGCAAGTCACCATTTTGTTGTAAAGAGGAATGGGAGCTTCTTCCTGTATGCCACAATTGCAGAAATATTTTGCCGCCCTTTTTGTGAACTGCCTCGGTCACCATTTTCCAGGACTCTGTTTGCTGCTCTGTATAAATACCTGGTGTATTCGCACTGCCGATCGCTTGTCTTGAAATATTCACGCCTTCAGTGATAATTAAACCCATCCCAGCCCTTTGTTCGTAATAGGTTATCATGGACTTGGTCACCAGCCCCTCTGTCGTTGCTCTGTTTCTTGTCATAGGTGCCATTACTACCCTGTTAGCCAATCCGACCGAACCCACTTTTGTTTTTTCAAGAAGTTTCATATTTACAAATGTAGGAAGACTATGACTCCGCAGTAATAATCAGGTATTTGGACGCGCCCCAGAATTTATCGGGATCAAGAATGACAAGTTTACTGACAGTGCCGGCTGTTTCAACCAGCTTGTATGAATTACCAGGGTGAACAGTCAGGATTTTGATTCGCTTCCCGGAGAGCGGAATTTCTGTTGTTTGAACAATGTCAATTTTGGTGAACTGATTTTCATCAAACGATTTACTCAAGCCGGATACTTTACCAATCCCTATAAATCCCCCCTCTTTTGTAATAAGTCCCTTCTTTGCAAGGTCTTTTGCAGATCCGATGATATAATGGCCGGTATTTAACTTCTGAGTTTTCAAATCAGCTTCCTGTTTTTCTTCAGTATATTTTATTTTAAGTTCAGAAAAATCAATATTTAGGTCTGCCAGCTTGGTTTTCAGATCAGTAACTTCAGATTCGCTCTTTGTCAGTTCATTGGTAAGATTTGTACATGCTGTTTCGAGGTCATCCGCTTTTAGATTAGCTGCCTTTAATTTCTGCCCCAGGGTAATTGCTTTTTGTCTGTTTTTCCCAAGCAGGTCATAAATTGTTTGTATGTCACTAATAATCTGGTCTTTGTCGGACTTCTTTAACTCAGCAGTTCCCGATCCCGGCATTATTATTTTTTCCTTTTCTTTAATTGCATCCAGATTTTGCTGAATTTCATTGAAGGATTTAATAAATGCAGCCATTGCTGCTTCCTTACTGGTTAGAAGAGTATCTTTTTCCTTCAGTTCTTTAGCCAGACCGGAATTAACACTCGCTAAGCTGTCAGCTAAAGAAGTGCGTTTCGATGTTTCGGGATTACAGGCAAATAAGGCAGAAAATCCAATTACTATTAAGTACTTTTTCATAGTTGTTTTTTTTTAATGGTTTAATTTTTTTCCCGAAAGTAGTGGCAATACATATCCTATTAACTGAATTTAGGTGAAGAGGAAGATAGTGTAGCTGTTTACGGTATTTTTAAAGCCGCAAACGGATTAGGGTTGATTTCAGAAGACCACATAACTCACATAAACTTATGTAGCGTTGAACTACAAAAATCTCTGTTACATCGAATAATTTCTCCTGTCCTGTTCTTTGACCATTAAATTTGGCCTTAGTTCTTTAAATAAATCTCATGGTTTGCCCCCTCATTTCCTGAGGGTATAGAAGGTCTCACGTTTAAATACGTGGGGCCTTTGTCTATATATGAGAACTAATTATTTAACATCAGATGATACAGACTCTTTGGCACGCTATTTACAATCAATATAAACGCTAAAAACCTTTAACACCATGGAAAAAACAAGTTCAGATACGCTGATGGAACCAGAGCTAATGCCTGCTTTGAAGGAACAAAGGCAGAAAAAAAATACCCCATTTGGAATGATGAAAGCAATCCGGATTCATGAATACGGGGGCCTTGAGAAATTAATTTATGAAGATGTTCGCATACCTGACATAGGGCCTGATGAGGTACTTATAAAAGTAAATGCTTCGGGAATAAACCCAATTGACTGGAAGGTCCGGGAGGGGCAGTTAAAGGAGATGGTTACACATAAATTTCCGCTGATACCTGGTTGGGATGTAGAAGGAATAATAGCTGATTATGGTGTTTTAGTTACCCGTTTCGCTAAAAATGATGCAGTATTTGCAAGCCTGGATATTTCCCGCAATGGAAGTTATGCTGAGTATGTAGTGGTGAAATCAAAAGATGTGGCGTTTGCCCCCGGTATTCTCCCACAATCTGCAGCCGGAGTGGCCCTGGCAGCGCAAACTGCCTGGATGGGACTTTTTGAGGAAGGCAGATTAAAACCAAATCAACGCATACTGATACGGGGTGCATCCGGGGGAGTAGGAACCTTTGCAGTACAGTTGGCTAAAATTGCGGGAGCATATGTAATAGGAAGCACTTCTGAGGTAAATATCGAACTGGTGAAATCATTAGGCGCGGATGAGGTCCTTGATTATAAGAAAGATGATTTTAGCAAACTGAGAAATTTGGACATGATTTTTGATACGGTAGGAGGCGAGACCCAGACGCACCTCTGGCAACTGCTGAATAGAGGGGGAATGTTGATTTCAACCGTTGGAATAAGTGGAAATGAAGCCTCCGGATATGGTGTTACCGGAAAAGCATTTAAGATGATTCCCAGTGGAGCACGATTGCAGGATATTGCAGGATTGATTGACAGGGGCGCGTTACGGGTAATTATTGAGAAAATATTTCCTTTTTCAGAAGCAGGGAAAGCTCAGAAACTGAGTCAATCAGGTAAAACCCGGGGGAAAATTATTCTCGAGGTACAAAAGCGACAGGCAAATGACAGGAAGAAGCACTAAAACAGTTAAAGTCAAAATGATCAGTGCCGAAACCAATGTAAAATCAAAGGTTGAACCACACATTGAATTCGAGAATTTAGGACTGAATTTTATGGATGAAACTTGGGATAGTATAATTGTTCAGCTGGAATCAGTCCACAAGACACAAAGCGGTCATATGTATTCTCCTGAAAACTGGACATCTGAATGGTGGAGACACAATGGGAATGAAGTTAAAGCGTGACTATAAAATTGAATCGGCACCGATAAAAAGCAGTGTCAATCAAATTGTTGGCATCCTGCATGGGTTGATTTATATCCAAACCTGCCGTTTGGAAGGGTATAAGGAGTTACAGGAACGATTCAAGACATCTTCCGAATACAATAATCTCTTTTCCGAAGCCAGATCACTCAGTTATATTTGCAGGGAGTATCTCAGGAAATTAATAACAATTTATGGCCACGAGTCATCCAATGAAAGGATCCTTTACGGGCTGTTTTCACTTTCTGCAGTGGAAATAAATACAGATCGTTCAGGTGGTAATTATGAGATTATTTTTGAACGATTCGGGCAAGGAGAGCTGGATGTTCAAAACGCTTACGCGAAAGCATTGGGAATAACCTCCATTCCCCCTTTTATGTCGGAAATTTTGATTCTGCAAAAGTATAAACTGCGTGAACAATATTATCGTATCCGAAAATTAAGCCGGCCGGTTTCTGATAAACGAAACCCTGTTTCTAAGCATTTACCTATGGGCATTTCACCTGACTTATTTCCCGGACTAACTGTGTAAAGCTCCGCTACACCGAATAAACCTGCCGCTCTTATTTTTTGCCTATTAGTTTTGGTGAATGAAAACAAAACAGCTTTTCGTATTACCTGCATTCCTGAATAAATCAGTCTTGATCTTTGTGCTGATTATATCCGTTCATTTATCAACAGGTAAGGCTCAGGAGAATTATGGAAAAACATTCAATGCAGGTATGGGCGCAGGAGTAGTGTATTACGGAAATTCAGCGTATTTACTCCCTGTACTAACCCTAAACTACGAATTTAATTTGCTGGGCAATTTTACCCTGGCTCCGTTTATTAACTATTCCTATTATCACAGTTATCATTACTGGGGAAGTGCATCTTCCCCCTATGAAAATTATTCCTATTCCGAGGTCCAAATTCCGTTTGGTGTAAAAGGCTATTATTATTTTGATGAACTCCTGAATGCAAAACCGGCTTGGGATTTTTATGGGGCTTGCTCCATTGGATTAGTTTACCGAAATGTAATCTGGGAAAGCGGATATGCAGGTGATTACTACATTGCAGGAATGAACCCGTTGTATTTTGATTTACACCTAGGAGTAAAATACCATGTAACGTCTAAGGTCGCTGCATTTCTTGATATCTCTTCTATGGGTTCCACGGTAGGATTAGCTATACACTGATGGGGTTAATTTTTCAGCGTTTCCAGCTTTTTTGGGTTTAATATTTTTACTTGCCCCTTTTGAATTGCGATAAGACCTTCCTCCCTGAAATCTGTTAAAATACGGCTTACCGATTCACCGGCGAGGCCTGCAATAGCGGATAAAATTTCCCGTTCGAAGGTAAAAAACGGTGAATTTTGATATTTTTTTGACATGTACAGGATTGCATCTGCAACTCTTTTCCTTGCCGAATTATAAGCTATTTTCACCATCTTGTCTTCCACATCTGAAAACTTCTTTGCGATAAGTTTTATGAATTGCATGGTAGTTCTGCTGTTTGAGTGCAGAAGTTGCAGAAAAACAGTTCTTGGTATGATTGCCACCTCCGTGTTTTCAATTGCAGTAGCTGATTCTTTATAGACACAATCTTCCATTAAGGCCGCATAGCCTAAGAAATCTCCCTCCTGATAAATATCATATACGCATTCCTTGCCACATTCATTCGTTTTAAGAACTTTTACTTTGCCGGAAAGGATGAAATAAAGAAAATTAGGCGTTTCTCCTTCCATATAAACCGTATTCCTTTTTAGAATTGTTTTAATCAGTCTTTTGTCTTCAAAAAGATTTGCATTGCTTTGGAATTTTGCCAGGTCTGAAAAGAAAGTCACCCCATCCGGATTGGTGGCAAATGCTTTTTTTAATTGTTGATTTTTATAAATATTAATACCTGACGGAAAATTTATAGTATTCGCCTTAGGTGTCATAAAAATGAAAGGTATGCCAATCATTTCCGGCATATTGTCAAACGTGAGAACCGCACTTTGACCATCCGGTTGAGGAACCAAAACTTTGACAGGAGCGTGATTGGAGTCAGAGGATTTTATATGTACGTTCATTTTCATTGGAGTTTAAATAGCTCACTGTTTTTTTGTTCAAATGTAAATCAGACCTCAGGATCTATTTGATTTTTTTGATAAATGACCAATTACAATAGGTGAATAACGATAAAAGGATGTTTTCTGGTGATTCGTGCTTCGCCTTAACTACATTTCCAACACAGATTTGTGGAAAATACCCAAATAAATAAGCAGCCCAATCAGTGCAATCGCAAGACCAGCCAATACCTGCATTTTCATTTTGTAATCCTCCTTATCTCTTTTTAGTTCCTGAATATGCATCACATTTCGAATGGCGTTTTGTACCCGAAGAAACATTTTGTCATTCTTAATGATATAGTCGAATGCTCCATGTTTCATTATATCAACAGCCACCTCAATATGATCCTGTGCGGAGAATAGAATAACATACGTATCCGGATTTGTTTTTTTTACCTGATTCAGCACTTTTATGCCATCCATTGCATTGGGATAATTGGCATTCAGGAGATAATCCAGGAGAATGATATCCGGTTTCCTGTCAAGTTGACTCAAGCACTCCTCTCCGCTGGTGAAAGTTGTTACTGTATACCCATGAAAAAACTGCCGGACATAGAGCTCTATCGTTTTTAGAAATGAATTATCATCGTCAACCAGAAAGATCAGAGGATTGGCTTTTTTTCGCATGATTCTGTCAGTTTAGTGTTGTTCTGCCGGTTTAGTGTTGTTCAGGTAGTTTAGCAGCTCCCGCAATGTAAAATTTAGAACTGGGTGAGGCCGGTAAAATTCGGTAAGATGATCGTTTTCTTCGGTAAACGGTTCAGAACTGAAGGGGAAAAATACCTTGTTTTTAAGCAAAGCTAATGCTAATATTGGCGGAGCAAACAGAATGTCCTTAGCATGAGTAATTTTTTCATCCTGAAATGGATCCGGAACATTTCCATCTCAAAGAAGCTGTATTTTGTATTGGGTATCATGGCTTTTCTGATTGCCGTTGAGTTGCTTGCTCTGGTATTTACTATGACCACACTCTCCTCCACGAGGACTTTGGTTGGAGCAGAAGGGCTTTGGTCAAAAGCTCAAAAAAATGCAGTGTATTATCTGCAAAAATATGGATTCAGCAAAGATGAAAAGGATTTTCAGCAATACCTGCATTACCTGGATGTTCCTATTGGTGATGCCAGGGCCCGCCTTGAATTAGTGAAATCCCATCCTGATCTGGAAAAAGTCAGGGAAGGGTTTGCTCAGGGAAGAGTTCACAAAGATGATATAGATGGTACAATTAAATTATTGAGAAGATTTTCGATGGAATCCCATATACATGCTGCCATTGTTTATTGGACGGAAGGAGATTCTTTAATGTCTGTGCTGCAGAATCTTGGACTTAGGCTTCATACTCAGGTGACCAATCGGACGGAATCACCCAAAAATATCGGGGCAACACTTTATCAGGTGGATACATTGAACGGATCATTGACCATCCTGGAGGATAAATTTTCATTTACACTTGGAGATGGATCACGATGGCTTGAAAGCACCATTCTTAAAATATTATTCATCATTGCATTGACGGTTGAATTTACGGGCTTGTTTCTTACCATTTCAGTAACGATGGGAATTTCCAGAGGTATAGAAGAAGTAGTTCAGGTATCCTCAAAAGTGGCGAATGCTGATTTAAGTGTGAGAGCAAGAAAGTTTTCAGAAGACGAAATTGGCACATTGGCAACTTCATTTAATCATATGATTGATAACCTCGAAATCAAAGTGGTTGAACAAAAGGAAGCAGAATTGCTTTTACAGTCTGCCAAAAATGCTTATGAAAGGCAGGCTTCCGAACTTGCCCGCTCAAATGCAGATCTGGAACAATTTGCCTATATTTCATCGCATGATTTGCAGGAGCCCTTGCGAACAATTGTAAGTTATCTGCAATTGCTGGAGAACAGATATAAAAACAAGATAGATAAGGAGGCGGATGAATACTTGAACTTTGCAGTGGATGGAGCAAAAAGAATGCACATTCTCATTAATGACTTACTGACCTATTCCAGAATCGGGACAACGTCGAAGGTTTTTAGCAAAGTGGATTTCAGGAAAGTAATCGAAATTGTTTTAACCAATTTAGATAAAACAATTCATGATTGTAAAGCCAGGATAGTTGTGGAAAACGAAATGCCTGTTGTTTTGGCAGATCAGATGCAGATAACACAATTATTTCAGAATTTAATTGAAAACGCCATTAAATACAGAACGGAAGGTAAACCTCCCCTGATCAGCATATCCGCGAAACAGAAGCAGGAGAACTGGATAGTAGCTGTCAGCGATAACGGCATTGGCATAGCAAAAGAATACCTGGAACGGATATTTGTTATTTTTCAGCGACTTCACACCCGGGAAAAATATTCCGGCACTGGTATAGGGCTTGCCTTATGTAAAAAAATTACAGAGCATCACAAAGGCACTATTTGGGCAGAATCTGACGGAAAATCTGGTTCAGTTTTCTTTTTTACAATACCATGCGATACTAAATCTTAAAAATAATTACGTATGAAGTGCATCATTGTAGACGACGACGAAATATCCAGATTGGCCCTGACAAAGCTGGTTGAACAGGTAAACTCCCTTTCGCTTTTACAGGTATGTTCGGGTTCAGTGGAGGCATTGAATTATCTGAATGCCGAAAAAGTTGACCTGATCCTTTTGGATATAGAAATGCCTGAAATGAATGGGTTGGAATTTATTAAAAGTATAAAAAATCCTCCGCTCATTATTCTGGCTACGTCCAAGAAGAAATATGCGCTGGAATCCTATGAATACAATGTGGTTGACTTCATTATCAAACCAGTCAGCATTGACCGGTTTGTTAAATCTATTGCAAAGGCAAAGGCAATATTTGACAGTACCCAGCAGGTTGTCAGCTCTTCAGGCATCAACTATGTATTTATTAAAAGTCAATCCTCTTTGATAAAGATTAATACGAATGATATATTATGGATTGAAGCACTTGGTGATTATATCACCATCAATACTGCTGCCAAAAAGCATATTGTTCATACCACGATGAAAACAGTCGAAGGAAGGCTTCCTTCCGATAAGTTTGTCAGGGTACACCGCTCCTACATTGTTTCGGTGGACAGGATCAATTCGATTGAAGACACGATAGTGGCAATAAATGGGAAGTTGATTCCTGTTGGGGCAGTATATAAAGAAAATCTGGTGAAACTCTTAAACCTTCTTTAATGATGAATTCACCTCTGAAAATAATGTGTTCACCGAAAACAGAGAACTAGTCAAATCTGCCCGGCGTATATTGGGCGGTTGAATTCACCTTCATTGGATAATGTAAATAGAGAGTTCAATTTTGATCGAAAAATTTGACATATTGATGATTGAGGATAATCCGGCAGATGCCAGATTAATTGATATCTATTTGAATGAAGCGTATGGTGATAATTTGTATACGCTTACGACGGCCTATGATTTAAAATTAGGATTGGAATACGCGACGCAGAAATTTTTTGACGTAATCCTTGTAGACTTATCATTGCCCGACAGTTTCGGGCTTGATACCTTTAAAAAAGTATTTGAAAAAGCCCCGGATACGCCCATTATTGTCCTCACGGGTTTGGATGATGACAATACCGGATTGAATGCCATGAAGCTGGGGGCTCAGGACTTCCTGATTAAAGGAAAAGTCAAAGCGAAAGGGCTGAGGCGTTCCATCAATTATGGTATAGAACGCAATAACCTGCATATACAACTTCAGGAAAAAACAAAAAAACTGGAGGAAAAGACGGAAGATCTTAGTAAAGAAAGGCGCAAACTTTCCGAGGCTCAAAAACTGGCTCACATAGGGAGTTGGGAATGGGATATAAAAACTGAAAAAATTATTTTATCAGATGAACTCTGTGATATATATGGATTGACTTCAGGCAGTTTTAATTCGACTTACGAATCATTTTTGGAGCAGGTTCATGAAGAGGACAGGGCCGCTACAAAGAAAATCATTGAAGAGTCCTATAAGAAAAAAATTCCTTTTGATTTTTATCACCGGGTTGTACGTCCCAATGGGGACATTCGTACTATTCATGCGATAGGGGAGGTTATTCTGAATGAAAAGGGAGATCCGGCCATGATGCTTGGTACAGGTCAGGATATAACGGAACGGATAAAAGAAGAAGAGCTGGAGAAACTGGCTACTGCCGCAACCAAATCCTTTAATTCAGTAATAATTGCCAATAAGGAGGGAGAAATTGAATGGGTAAATGATGGTTTTACCAGTCTCAGTGGATATACATTAGCGGATATAAGAGGAATTGGGAAAACGCTCTTTGAAATTGTTACAGAGACCAGATTCCCATCTGGAAAAAAAATCAGCAAATCAGATTTGGATGGAACTCCGATTTCCTATGAAAGAGAAAATTGGACAAAAGCCGGGGAAAGATATTTTGCCATTACAACACTTTCTCCTGTTTTAGGAAAGGATGGAAAAATAGAAAGAATCATTGCAATTGATACCGATATTACCTTAAGAAAAAAGATGGAAGAAGAACTTTTAAAAGCGAATCGGGCTGCAGAGGATGCGCTTATGAAAGGGAATAAGGCTTTGGATGAACTGATGCAGGCCAAAAAGGAATTAGAGGAATCCATGAAGGTAAAGGAACAGTTTCTTGCAAATATGAGTCATGAAATCAGGACTCCCATGAATGCAATTATCGGCTTTACGGATCTTATTTTAAAAACCCAACTGACATCAGATCAAAATCAATATGTTGATGCAATTAAGACTTCAGGCCGGAATCTTATTGTAATAATCAATGATATTCTTGATTTTTCTAAAATTCAATCAGGTAAAATAGTGTTTGAACAAATTGAATTTAATTTACATGACCTGGTTGCTACGCATGCCGAATTAATGTTATATAAACAGGAACATAAAAAAATCCGACTCTCTTGTTCAATCGGAAAAAATGTGCCCATTCGTTTGATGGGTGATCCAACCCGTTTGAGTCAGATACTCCTGAATCTCGTCGGGAATGCGGTAAAATTTACTGAAAATGGTGAAATTAAAATAAAGGTTGACCTTGACTGGGACAATACGGATTCAGCGGAATTGAAATTTTCAATCTCGGATACCGGTATTGGAATTCCCAAAGATAAGCTGGAGTACATTTTTGAAGGTTTTACGCAGGCCAGCAATGAAACGACGAGGAAATATGGAGGTACAGGGCTCGGGTTAACCATCGTTAAACAATTAATTGAACTGCAGGGAGGCTCCATTCAGGTTGCAAGCACTGTTGGCCTTGGTTCAACATTCACTTTTAATCTTAAATACAGGAAATGTCAAAATGTAAATGCCCCGAGTCGGATTGCCGCGAATGGAAATGCAACAAAAGAAAAATTGGATACTATTCCTGCAGATAAATTGAAAATACTGCTGGTTGAAGACAATGACTTAAATCAGCTTTTAGCACGAAAAGTTATTACAAATTGGAATTGGACCGTTGACGTGGCTGAAAATGGGTTAAAGGCAGTTCAAAAAGTAAGAGAAAATAGCTTTGATGTGGTTTTAATGGATATTCAAATGCCCGAGATGGATGGATATGAAGCTACTGGAAAAATCAGACGGACACTTCCGGAACCAAAATGCAACGTCCCGATTATTGCGATGACAGCCCATGCTATAACCGGAGAAGAAGAGAAATGTATAAAGGAGGGAATGGATGACTATATTTCCAAACCATTTGAAGAAGCGGTACTCTATAAAAAGATACTCTCCGTTTACAGAAAAAGGAATAATCAGCAATTAACCAACATAAACACCTCGGAAAATGGTAACGACAAACAGTAAAGTGACAAACCTTGCTTATCTGAAGGAATTAGCAAAAGGAGACATGAATTTTATAAATGATATGGTTACTCTTTTCCTGGAACAAACTCCCGATGCAATCAGTAAACTTGAAAAAAGCTGTTCTGAAAAGGACTGGAAAACACTCCGGTTTGTGGCACATAAAATGAAGCCCTCATTTAGCTTTGTAGGATTAAACGAATTGTCGGATAAGGTCAATTCAGTTGAAGAGTATTCCGAAAACGAAATTCATCTCAACCGGTTGCCGGAAATGATCGCTGACATTAAATCGGTCTGTTCAAAAGCAATCGAAGAGCTTACTGAACAGAAAAAAGAATTTCAGGTTTAAACTGCTAATCTTTTTTATTCCCCGTTGCTGCTATCGTGAAATAGAAAGTGCTTCCCTTTCCGAATTCCGATTCAACCCATATTTTTCCACCATGACGATCCACAATTTTTTTACAAATTGCCAATCCTATACCGGTGCCGGGATATTTTTCCTTGGTATGTAAACGCTGAAATATAACAAATATCTTATCTGAATATTCCTTCTGGATTCCAATTCCATTGTCTTTTATTGAAAACAGGAATTCATTGTTGACTTTTTTACCGGATATATGGATTTCAGGTTTTTTTTCTCCTTTAAATTTTATGGCATTTGCAATCAGGTTTTGAAACAATTGCCCTATTAAAACAAGATCTCCGTGTATTTGGGGCAATGCGTCGCACTTAATAATGGCATTATTTTCTTTAATTGAGCTCTCCAGATTTTTTAAAATGTCTTTCAATTCCACATTTAAATCGATCCATTCAAATGGTTTAATTCTGTTAACGCGGGAGTATTGCAAAAGATCCATTATAAGTGTTCTCATTCTATTGCTTCCATCAACAGCAAAAGCAATAAAATCATTGGCATCCTGATCTAATTTGTCTTTGTACCGGTTCGATAAAAGTTGCACATAACTTGTTACCATACGCAGAGGTTCCTGCAAATCATGTGAAGCCACGTAGGCAAACTGTTCCAATTCAGAGTTGGAGCGTGCAAGTTCCAGGCTTTTTTGGGTAAGCTCCAGTTCTGCTTTTTTGCGTTCGGAGATATCCCGCGAAATGGTGGAAAAATGCTCTACCTCTCCGGTAGCCGATTTGTGTGATTGCAGAATCATGGATACAGGAATTTCCTTTTTATCTTTTACATTAAGAAAAGCAGCTTCGCCGCTCCAGATTCCGTTTTGTATTGCATAGGGAAGGATTTCATCACGAAATAGTTTATTAGTCCAATCAGGATGAACATCATCAATAATATATTTTGAAACTTCTTCGTCCTTTCCGATTCCACACATCTTCCTCCCGGCGGGATTTATGAAGACGATTTGTTTGTCCCGCGCCCTTGCAAATCCAATGAAATCGCTGGATGATTCAATTATAGCCACAAGCCGCTTTTGAGCATCTTCTGCCTTTTTCCTTTCGGTGATATCCCGTATGGCAGCTGATACGATAAGTCCGTCCTGTGTTTTCAGCGGGCTTAAACTTATTTCGATGGGAAACTCCTCACCACCCTTTTTCTTCCCGAATAACTCCAACCCTGCGCCCATCTCTCTGGCTTTGGGATTTGTAAAGTAATCTTCGAGATGATGTGGGTGATTTCCGGAGAACCGTTGAGGAATTAATACCTCCACTTTTTGACCGATTAGTTCTTCTTTTTCATAGGCAAAAAGTTTTTCGGTCTGCCTGTTAATTAATTTTATCACCCCCTCCTCATTTACAATCACCATTGCGTCCGGGGCAGATTCAAGTAACCCCCTGAACTGCTCTTCGCTTTCCTCTAACTGTTTGGCATATGAATCAAGATTCCTGTTGCTGGACTCCAGTTCACTGGTGCGCTCTTTAACCTTTTGTTCAAGGTTTTTATTAAATTCACTCAAAGCCTGATTTTGCCTTTGAATTTGAATAAGCATTTGATTGAAAGCATCTGTAAGGGATCCCAGTTCATCATTGCCGATTTTAATAGCACGGACTGAGTAGTCTCCTTTAGTTGAAATTAGTTGAGCGGTCTGTGCTAAATCAAGGATGGGTTTTGAAATACTTTTTTGGAAGATTCTGGAAAGGAATAAAGCCAGCAGGAGCGAGAAAATGATTACAAGCACCGTTACCATACCATAAATCCGGAATTGCTCGTACATTGCTCCCAGGTCAGATTTAAGATACAAAGTACCCAGACGTTTATTTCCTTGCAGAATAAACTGAAATCGTTCTATGTACGAATCCGAAAAATGATAGCCTTCCGATTCCAGGTTAACCGGGAAAATAGTCATTCCGGGACCATTAGGATAATGAGAAAAAAGCTTCCCTTGTTTATCATAAAGGCAGGCAGCAACTATATGTGGTTCAGCCTTTAGCGCAGCCAGAATCTCACTTGCATCTTTCGGATTATCAAAGGCAAGTGCGGCGGTACTATTAGCGGAAATAATTTCTCCGATCGCAGAAAGCTTCTCTATGGTCCTTTGTTTGAATGAATAGTACTCATAGATAAAAAAAATGGCGCACGTTACAAGCAATACGATCACACTAATGAGAATGATTACCCTCATTAGCTTTCGTTGTATCGGCATATCTTTTATCTGCATCAGATGGTTATTTTTTACCTGGAACGAATAGTTCAGATAGCCTGAGTAGTTTTGAACTGATGACCAGGTTTGCTTTTTTGCCCGCCTCGGGATTGATTTGAATCAGTATTTTGTTGTTTTTTGTGAAGAACCTGAGAATTCCCCCTGCTTGTAAAAAACCGGCCATATCACTTACCGTAAGAATAGTTCTTCCTTTTAAACCCGCTACCACTTGTTCCAGCCTGGTTGTCTGTGACAAATTGATAAAAAGGATATGACAGATTTTGATTTCTTCCAGGTCTCTGAAATACTGTACAACTATTCGGTGTCCATTCACTTTTTCACCGCTCACAAGTTCTTCCAGATAAGAGCCAAATGGGGTATCTCCTAAAATTCCAATAATAAACGGATCTTTATCTGTCGAAAAACTGGTTGCAGGCCATTCAACAAACTGAGTGAAGTTGAAAAGAAAAGCTGCTTTTATCTGATATTCGCGCGGAGCCGGCGTTTGCGCGGATAATAAAGCTAAACTGCATAGTAGTGCCAGTAAAACTGACAAATAGCGTTGTCGTATATTTTTAATAGTTAGCATATCAATCTTCCATCTTAAAATCGATACGTAATTTTTCCATAAACACTGCGGTGAATAGGGTAATTGCCAGTTTCAAAATGTTGGGCAGAAAGAAGGTTTTGACCGATAACAGAAAATTCCAAATGTGTGAAACGTTTTGCTAAACGGGCATTAAGTGTAAAGTAAGTCGGAGAGGAAGAAACAGGTGCAATTGCATTAAGTTCTCCCACATAACGTCCCATCAGATCCAACGAAAAATTCTTTGACAAATCCATTATGGATTGAAGCATAAATTGATTTTCGGGGTCAACACCTTCGAAACTTGGACTTATAGGTAAAACGGAAGGGATGGTGGCCCAGATGTTTTTTCTTAAAAAGGTATAACCACCACGTAATCGCCACCAATTAGTCGCCTGATAATTTCCGGAAAATTCAAATCCCCAGGATTCCGCATCTTGCCCGTTTTCGATTAGTGTGGGAGTTATTTTGCTTGTGTCTGAGTTAAGGCTTCGAAGGTCAAAGTATTGATTAAAAAAGGCAGAAAAGGAAAAGGACAGATTTTCCATTAGTCTTAAACGGTAACCCAGTTCATACGCATTCACTTTTTCCGAAACAAATCCATACGGTGATAAGCTTTGCCCGGTGGGCTCGATAAGATCTTCATCAAAGCGGCTGGGTGTGCGTACAGCACGGGAAATGGAGGCCCAAAGGGTATGACCCTTTTTCGGAGTTAAAGCCAGGCGTGCACTTGGTTGAACCTCATAGCCTGTGAACACATCGTGCAGGAGCTTGCTGCCAATAGTCAGTTTCAAAAGGGCAGGAACAAAGGTTATTTCATCCTGAATAAACCCGCTCGCTTCTGGCATGGGAAGGTTTTCCGGATTTAATGCCTGAATGTTCGTCATGTCTTGTACATAGCTGTATCCTGCTCCCATCAAAATACTTTGGCGCTGTCCAATGGGAAGACGATATTGAATATCAATATCATTTGTACTTACATTATAATTGGAAGGTTTGGCTGCATTAGCGACATCCCTGGTAGTGTAATCGGAATAAACCTTAACAGTCAGGTTCGATTGATCCGAAAAATGATGTGTAAAATGCGCCATTATATTTTGACCGGTTGTATGAGTAAGATTGCTCAGGTCATTTTCGCTGCCGGAATAGATATCACCCTGCAAATTAAATGTATTGGCTTTGGATGGATAATAATCCATGCGAAAACCACCTTGTGCCATGTTATACCGATTTACGGTATCGCCTGGACTTGACCTTTCCTGGTCAAAATACTGCCCGTAAATTCGAAAATAAAGGTTATCGCTAATCTTTCCTCCGTAGCGCATTTCGGTAATATCCTGAAGAGCCGAGGTCATACCAGCCTCCTGAGATACACACAAGCCCTGAGTCTCCCTGGCGCTTTTGGTTTGGATGTTGATTACCCCATTTACAGCATTTGCCCCCCAGAGTGTTCCTCCCGGACCGCTCACTACCTCCACACGATCTAAATCCTCCAGCATTAAATTTTGTACATCCCAGAATACCCCGCCAAAAAGTGGTGAGTAGATAGACCTGCCATCAATCATCACAAGGAGTTTATTGGATAACTCACCTCCTGACGATGGTAAGCCACTAAATCCCCTCGCAGTAATTGAAAAACTATGAGAATTTGCCTGTGCTATTTGCAGATTAGGCGCTAATTCCAAAGCTTGCGGGAGACTTAAAGCAGAGGACCTCTGGATGTCCTCATTTGCAATAACCTGTATGGCGGAGGCGACTTCTGTCAATTTCTCAGGTTGCATGGATAAAGATGTCACTTCAATATTCATAAGCTCTTCCAGGCTTAGCTTTTTTAATTTAGAGGAAGGCAGAAGGCTGTCCCCTGCCTGGGCGAAGATCAATGTAGATAGTAGCGTCAGAATTATCGTTGATGGTCCATAAAATAAAAGCCGGTAACGCATACTTATCGGTTGGGCAATTTTACAATGGTAAGCCAAAAGTTTTCGATGGATTGTATTACCTTAATAAACTGATCAAAATTGACCGGCTTTGTAATATAACAATTGGCATGATTCGCATATACATTTAAAACATCCAGTTCGGCGTCAGAAGTAGTGAGTACAATAACCGGTATAAGCATAAGCATGGGATTTGCCTTGATTTCAGCAAGAACCTCACGTCCATCTTTTTTGGGTAAATTAAGGTCAAGTAAAATAAGATCAGGGGTAACAGCATCCTTGTGCTGACCTTCTTTTTTCAGAAAAAACAACGCCTCTTCACCATCAGTAACGACACTCAATTGATTTGTTATTTTTCCATCCTTCAGAACTTCCCTTGTAAGCCTTATATCGCCTGGATTATCTTCAATTAACAGGATTTGCATTGCTTGTAAATTTCTTTTGTCATTCATGTGGGAATCCTTTTTACACGGCAATAATAAATTTATAGCGAGTTTACGTTTTAGGCACCTTTCTTCATACTAATTTCGATGGACTGTAATTAATACAAGACAAACATTATCTTTTGTTGGTTATCCTGTTTTTGAAGAACTGTTATGCCAGTTCCTTAATTTGCCTGATACGTTTAACAAGATTTTTAAAATTTAAAGGTTTAAACAGATAGTCCGCAGCCCCCATTTTTTTGGCAGATAATACGAGCTCAGTTGTTTTAAGTGATGAAATGATAATGATTGGGATCGTATTTAAATAAAAGTTCTTTAACAGGCTAAGTAGTTCCAGTCCGGAGAAGCCTGGCATTAAGATATCACACAGAATTAAGTCGGGTCTTTCAACCTCGATAGCCTCAAGTGCCTGTATGCTGTTTTGCACTGAAATAACCTCCCATTGATTTGCTTTTAAACAATGCCTGATTGCTTTAAGAATCAGCTCGTCGTCATCAATTACCAGGATTTTCATAACTGTTTGGTTTAAGTTTAAATGCTCAACCCCCATTCAATACTCTATTGCATCGTCAAATATCCCTTCCATTAGTTTTTTAATGGCGGGCAGAGCACTTTCGTTTTTTATTATGTATTCAGTTGCTCCTTCTCTCATGCAGTTAAGAGCAACTTCCATATCGTGCTGGGAAGAAATAATGATGACATTTAATGAAGGGTCAGCTTCACGCAATTTTTTCAACATTTGAAGGCCATTCCATGCGAATTCAAACTCTGAATTCAAATAATAATCGAGGATAATGGCAACAGGATTCAAATACAGAGAATGTAAACACGCCTCCCCGGTTGTGAAGGTTTTTAGTTGCAGGTCTGGAATTTCTTTTAAAAGATAGGCACTTACTGCTTTTGCATAGAGCGTGTCATCGTCTACGATAAACACGAGTTTGTTTTCTGAGGCTTCCATTTGCTTTCCCTTTTAATGAAATGTTCAATGTTAAAACACTCTTTTAATAAAAAGAATTAACAGGATCAATGCAAAACAGGCAATGAATAGTTTTGCGATCAAGATAGCAGCAGTGTGACGCCGTGTGGTTTTAATCGAATGGATCGCATTTTTTATAATTTCATGAATTTCAATTGGGGTAGTATTGTTTTTTATAACATAACTGAAGCCTCCGGATTTCATTGTTTCAAATGCCACATCCACTTTTTCATGACCCGAGAGCATAATGACTTCCGTTTCGGGGGCTTCCCGTTTTATTTTTTGCAATACCTGCAAGCCGTTCATTGCATCAGGATCATGGCTGTTTAGCAAATAATCAAGCACAACAATATTCGGTTTTTGGTGAAGGTTATGGAGGCACTCTTCGCCTGTTTGGAATGATTTAATTTTTATGTTGTACTTCAACCTGTGTTGCAATTGATATTCCAGCGATTTCAGAAATAACGTATCATCGTCCACTAAAAAAATCGACAGATCTTTAATTGTTTCCATGACACATCAATGGTTTAAGTAATATAACGCGGTTACGGCAGTATATATGAGGAGGAATAAAGCCATTAAATAATTCCATGCCTCATATTGTTTGGTTTCACGCGAATACTCAATGACATCCATACTGTTTTTTAAAACATTTTGTAAACGGATGAATGCAGTTTCACTTTTAGCAACATACTCGATTGCTCCGTATTTAATGGCACTCGCTGCTACCTCCAGTTTGTCCTGAGCGGAAAGCATAACGACCTGAATGCTGTTGGAAATCGATTTTATTTTCTTTAATACTTCCATACCATTCAAAGCACCGGGAATCCCGGCCGTCAGGTAATAATCAAGTATCACTATGTCCGGCTTTTCCCCTAAATGACTCAGACAATCCTCCCCGTTTATGAATGTGGATAGGGTTATATTCTTAAACCTTCTTTTTAGCTCATTTTTTAATGAGAGCAGGAACATTCTATCGTCGTCTACTAAGAAAACGGATAGACTTTTGTTTGTCGTTTCCATGGCTTTCGTTTTTATTAAGTCAGACATACACGTAATTTATTTGATGCTTACTTCTACTATGTTAAACGTATATTTAAAAATATAGTTGTACCCTTTCGGTAGCACTATCCCTTTAATCGCCGAACAGGATGGAACAAGTGGTGAACGCCTGGAATTTGCTCTTCCTGAATGGTTGGAATTAGCTTTTCGGTGGATTTTGGTACAAGGCTTCTACTTGTAATGATAAAGAGGATATTGATCTAAAGCAACCATCAAACTTTCAGTAAACGCTTGGCTGCTAATTAAACAGGTTCAACCGCAATTAGAACCAGTTTATCGAATAAAGAAACATTTTGGATTGTTTATTCGTTAAATCCGTACTTCTTACCCAAAAAAGATAACAGAATATGGTAAATGAAAAAAATGAAAGGATAACCGATTTAAGCTATTTGGAACAGCTTTCAAATGGTGATAAAGGTTTTGTAAAAGAAATGATAGAGGTGTTTATAGTTCAAACTCCGGAAGGATTGGATAATCTCGAAAGGCATTTGTCCAACAAGGATTGGAAAATGGTTCGAGCAGTTGCACACAAAATGAAACCTTCTTTCACCTTTGTAGGAGTGAAGGAATTAACGGGAGTTATGGGTTTGATTGAGGAATATGCAGAAAGCCAGACCCATCTTGAGTTGATACCTGATTTGCTGGTAAAAGTGAAAAGTAGTTGTGCAAAAGCGATGATAGAATTGGAAGCGGCAAAAAATTTCTTTTAGTTTTGTTTCCCTCCCGGATTCCTGGTTGTTATTTCCGGGGTTTTGGCTTTTCCTGCCGGAACCTGGATTGTTCCTCCCTTGAATAGAAACTAATCTGATATTAGTATATGTTTAACTCAGAAATAATTTAGTTGAACGAAATTTAGCGCCTCCTGCACAGGTAAAACATAATATTTGCATTGTTTTTAACTTACTCTGCAAAATTGAATACTAAACGAATGCTATCTGAAAAAAAAATTCAAAACAATAAATAATAAACAAGCAAATAAAAGAAAAAATGAAGGCCACACTTAATGAAAAAGCCGAAAATGTTAAAGAAACAATCAGAGGCACAGCGGAGAAATCCCGACAAACAATCAGAGAAATTATTCACACGAATGTAAAGTCCATTGGTGCAGCGCTGGATTCCAACAAAAAAATCATTGATTCGATCAAAGAGAAGCTCAATCAGCAGGAAATTGAGGACACTGTTACGGGTACGTTGAAAAACGGCTTTGGGAAATCAGTGGAACTTGCAGAAGACGCACTTGATAGCATCATCAGTTCTTTTATCAGACAAATGGAGTTAAATGTCGACACTAACGTAAAGCTGGCAGATGCAGTTAAAGAGTCAAATAGTGCAGCTCCCGAAAAAATTTTCAATGTGATTAAGGAGAATTTTGAAGCCACCCGGAAATTGACAATTAACAATACAAAAGAGTTACTTGAATCCTATAACAAACACGCAAATTTAGCTGTAAACTTCAACCAGAAATTTGGAGAAAGCATTAATGCTCATGTAGCATCACTGGTTAAAATCCAACATACAGGACTTAATAAGTTCAATGAATGGGCAACTGAATGGTGGAAGCAGGAGAGTGAGAAAGAAGCAGCAAAATAGTAAGTTTTCGTTTCACATCATACAGTGTAAAATCCACCTGGACTGTGCAAATTAAAATAAATGAATAGCCGTCTGTTGTCAAACCTGATGGCTAATATAGAAGACCCTTCCGTAGCAATACGTAGGGTCTTCGCCTATTTCGGGAGGTCTTCTGTCCATTCAGTATAGAACGGATGTATTTACCCGCATTTTAGGACCTGCCCTTAAAATTTTACCCCTGATTAGCTCAGGTTTAACTATCAAAAGCTCAAGTTTACCGAAAAGAGGTTTGACGTTTTAAAAGAGTTGCCAAATTAGTAACCGCGTTCAAGTTTAGCCCGGGAAACCTTGTAAAAAAACCACCTTAATTACAGTTAATTATGGAAACCACCTTATCAAAAGAAACCCAGAAAAAGCATAGCGGAGAACAAAAGAAAATGGATCTGGATCTGGTAGATAACAGATTATTGTTCGAGGTATTAAACGAAGTGAAAAATGGAAATTTTTCTGTTCGGATGCCCATTGATCAGGTAGGACTTGCCGGTAAGATATGTGACACCCTGAATGATATTATCGAAATAAATGAGAAAATGATGCTGGAATTTACCAAGGCCGGCAGCACAATTGGCAAGCAGGGAAAACTGACAGAACGTTTGGAGATTCCAAATGCAAGAGGAGCCTGGAGAAGCGGTGTAGATTCTTTAAATACCTTGATCTCCGACTTGGTACATCCCACCATTGAAATTGCGAATGTAATCAGCTCCGTGGCGAAAGGGAACTTATCCGAACAAATGCCCTTGGAGTTAGGGGGGCAGATGCTTCAGGGTGAATTTTTGAGAATCGCACGGGAGGTGAACGATATGGTGAAACAATTGAATTTGTTTTCAATGGAAGTAACCAGAGTGGCAAGGGAAGTTGGTTCTGAAGGAAAATTGGGAGGTCAGGCAAAAGTCAAGGAAGTATCAGGAGTCTGGAAGGATTTGACAGATTCGGTAAACCTGATGGGAAGTAACCTGACTGCACAGGTACGTAATATAGCTGAAGTGACGACGGCTGTTGCAAAAGGTGATTTGTCGAAAAAAATTACGGTCGACGTAAAAGGGGAAATCCTCGAGCTGAAGAATACGATAAACACCATGGTGGACCAGTTGAATTCATTCTCTTCGGAAGTAACACGTGTGGCCCTGGAAGTTGGAACAGAGGGTAAACTGGGAGGACAGGCTCAGGTAAAAGGCGTTGCAGGTACCTGGAAGGATTTAACAGATTCTGTGAACCAGATGGCGAGTAACCTTACTGGACAGGTGCGAAATATAGCGGAAGTAACCACGGCAGTTGCAAAGGGCGATTTGTCAAAGAAAATCACAGTGGATGTAAAGGGAGAAATTCTTGAATTAAAAGATACGATCAATACGATGGTGGATCAGCTGAATTCATTTGGTTCAGAAGTTACCCGTGTTGCATTGGAGGTCGGTACAGAAGGGAAATTGGGAGGACAGGCTCAGGTAAAAGGCGTTGCCGGTACATGGAAAGATTTGACAGACTCCGTTAACCAGATGGCGAGCAATCTCACAGGTCAGGTTAGGAATATTGCAGAGGTAACTACCGCTGTGGCAAACGGAGATTTGTCAAGAAAAATTACGGTGGACGTAAAAGGAGAAATTCTCGAATTGAAAAACACCATTAATACAATGGTGGATCAGTTGAACTCCTTTGGTTCAGAAGTGACGCGTGTTGCAAGGGAAGTTGGTTCAGAAGGAAAACTGGGAGGACAGGCAACAGTGAAAGGCGTAGGAGGTGTATGGAAAGATTTGACCGATTCAGTAAACCAGATGGCGAGTAACCTGACAGCTCAGGTTCGTAATATTGCAGAAGTAACTACTGCTGTCGCCAATGGTGACTTGTCGAAAAAAATTACGGTTGACGTCCAGGGCGAAATTCTGGAGCTTAAAAAAACAATTAATACACTGGTTGACCAGCTGAACTCCTTTTCATCTGAAGTAACCCGGGTGGCATTGGAGGTTGGAACAGAAGGTAAATTGGGAGGTCAGGCAAAAGTAAAAGGAGTAGGTGGAGCCTGGAAAGATTTAACAGATTCTGTTAATCAAATGGCCAGTAACCTGACTTCTCAGGTCCGGAATATTGCCGAAGTAACAACAGCGGTGGCAAAGGGTGACTTATCACGCAAAATAACAGTTGACGTTAAAGGGGAAATTCTCGAATTAAAGGATACCATTAACACGATGGTTGACCAGCTGAACTCATTTGGTTCTGAAGTAACACGTGTGGCACGTGAGGTAGGTTCCGAAGGTAAGCTAGGTGGCCAGGCTCAGGTAAAAGGGGTTGCAGGTACCTGGAAGGATTTAACGGATTCGGTAAACCAGATGGCCGGGAACCTGACAGCACAGGTGCGAAATGTAGCAGAGGTGACAACAGCGGTTGCAAGAGGAGACTTATCTCGCAAAATTACGGTGGACGTTAAAGGAGAAATTCTTGAATTAAAAAACACCATCAATACGATGGTGGATCAATTAAACTCATTTGGTTCAGAAGTAACCCGTGTGGCGCGTGAAGTAGGCTCAGAAGGTCAGTTAGGCGGGCAGGCGGATGTGCCAGGCGTTGGAGGGACCTGGAAGGACTTGACAGAATCGGTAAACAAAATGGCCAGTAACCTTACCGGGCAGGTGCGGAATATAGCCGAGGTAACTACTTCCGTTGCGAACGGTGACTTATCCCGTAAAATTGAAGTGGACGTCAAAGGCGAAATTCTTGAACTAAAAAACACCATTAACACAATGGTTGACCAGCTTCGGGGATTTGTATCGGAAGTAACACGTGTAGCACGGGAGGTTGGAACGGAAGGAAAACTGGGAGGGCAGGCCAATGTGCCTGGTGTTGCAGGAACCTGGAAAGATTTGACTGACTCTGTTAACCAAATGGCAAGTAACCTCACCTCTCAGGTACGGAATATTGCAGACGTGGCCATAGCTGTTGCAAATGGCGACATGTCAAAAAAAATAACGGTGGATGTACGTGGAGAAATTCTGCAGTTAAAGGAAACACTCAATACCATGGTGGATCAGCTTCGTGCATTTGCCTCCGAAGTAACACGCGTGGCACGTGAAGTAGGTACGGATGGGAAATTAGGAGGACAGGCATTTGTGCCTGGGGTAGCTGGAACCTGGAAAGATTTGACAGACTCCGTTAACCAGATGACGGGTAACCTGACTTCTCAGGTGCGTAATATTGCGGAAGTGACTAAGGCAGTAGCGGGTGGTGATTTATCCAAGAAGGTTACAATTGACGTTAAAGGTGAAATTCTTGATCTGAAGAATACCATCAATACAATGGTCGATCAGCTTAACTCATTTGCTTCTGAGGTAACACGTGTTGCAAGAGAAGTGGGTACAGAAGGTATTCTTGGAGGCCAATCAGAAGTCCGTGGTGTGGCAGGAACCTGGAAAGATCTTACGGATTCGGTAAACATGATGGCCTCCAACCTTACCAGTCAGGTACGGGGAATCGCAAAAGTGGTTACATCCGTTGCAACAGGAAACTTAAAGCAAAAATTATCCATCAATGCGAAAGGAGAGGTAGCTCAGTTAACAGAAACAATCAATGAAATGATTGATACACTTGCGCTCTTTGCTGATCAGGTAACAACCGTGGCTCGTGAAGTGGGCGTCGATGGAAAATTAGGAGGTCAGGCCAATGTTCCCGGCACTTCCGGTATATGGAAAAACCTGACAGAAAACGTAAATCAGTTAGCAGAAAACCTGACAACACAGGTAAGAGCTATTTCTGAAGTAGCCTCTGCGGTTACAAAAGGCGACTTGACACGCTCTATCAGCGTGGATGCAAAAGGAGAAGTGGAAGCATTAAAAGATACCATCAATCAGATGATATCCAATTTAAAACAAACTACCCTGCGCAATCAGGAACAGGATTGGTTAAAATCGAACCTCGCCAAATTTACCCAGATGCTTCAGGGACAAAAAGATTTGAACACCGTTACCAAGCGTATTCTTTCAGAGCTTGCCCAGGTGGTTTCCATTAATTTCGGTGCATTCTATATTTTCCAGGACGATTCAAAATTAAAATTATTCACCTCCTACGCCTTCAAAGGAGAAAATTCTATTTCTTCGGAGTTTGCATTAGGGGAAGGATTAATTGGTCAGTGTGCACTGGAGAAGGAACGAATCCTGATTACAGCCCCATCCGATTATGTGAAAATCAGCTCAAGTCTGGGAGAGTCCAAACCAACTAACCTGATTGTTCTGCCCGTTCTTTTTGAAACAAAAGTAAAGGCAGTCATTGAACTGGCTTCTTTCGGTCAATTCAGTGAAACTCATCTGGACTTTCTGGAACAGCTGACTGAAAGTATCGGTATTGTATTGAACACCGTTGAAACAAATACCAAAACACAGGAACTTCTGGCGCAATCACAATCATTGGCAGGTGAACTAAAAACCCAGCAGGGAGAATTAAGAAGAACCAATGAAGAACTGGAAGACAAGGCACTATTGCTTGTAAAACAAAAGGACGAGTTGGAACAAAAGAACAAAGAAATTGAAGATGCCAGTAAATCGTTGGAAGAAAAGGCCGAACAACTTACCCTTACTTCAAAATACAAATCTGAGTTTCTGGCAAATATGTCACATGAGCTCAGAACCCCCCTTAATAGTTTATTAATTCTGGCTCAGCAATTGTTTGAAAACCATGAAGGGAATCTTACTGAAAAACAGATTGGTTTTGCAAAAACAATTCACTCCTGTGGAGATGACCTAATTCAGCTGATTAATGATATTCTGGACCTGTCGAAAATCGAATCCGGATTTATTTCAACAGATTTTGTTCCGATCCGTTTTACAGAAATATCATCCTTTGTAGAGTCCACATTCAAGCACATTTCAGAATCCAAAAACCTGAAATTCGTTATTGAAGTACAAAAAAATCTGCCTGAAAAAATAGAAACGGATTTACAGCGATTAAATCAGGTTTTAAAAAATCTGTTATCTAATGCCTTTAAATTCACTGAAAAGGGAGAGGTAAAGTTGAGTATTTACAAAGCTCAGAAAAACTGGAAAACAAAAAATGTAAACCTCGATTCAGCAAAAACAGTCATTGCCTTTGCTATCAGTGATACCGGTATTGGAATCTCCAAGGATAAGCAAAACATTATTTTCGAAGCATTTCAGCAGGCCGAAGGATCAACAAGCCGCAAATATGGAGGAACAGGTCTGGGTTTATCGATCAGCAGGGGATTGGCCGACTTGTTAGGTGGTTCTATAGAATTGGAAAGTCAGCTGGAGCAGGGAAGTGTATTCACATTGTTTTTACCGCTTGACTACGTTCCCGCAAAAAACAAGATGGAAGGAGTACAAGGGCAATTACAAAACCTGAAAGAGCTGGAATCTTCAACTATTTCTAACGTCACTGTTACGGCGAAAGGTGAAATAAAGGATTTGAATTTTATCAATGAAATGATCAACGAAACAGGAGATGACCGCAGCAATATTCTTGCGAATGACAGGGTGCTTTTAGTTGTAGAAGATGATTTAAGATTTGGGAAAATCATGATTGAGAAAGCGCATCAGTCAGGATTGAAGGTAATAATGGCAATCAATTATGGAGAAGTATTTGAATTTGCCATCAAATATAAACCTGTCGCCGTTACATTGGACATTAAACTACCCGATGCCAGTGGCTGGAAAATACTTGACCTGTTCAAAAGTGATCTTAACCTCCGGCATATACCCATCCACCTCATCTCAGGTGAGGAAAACAGGTCATTGGCAATCAAAAGGGGAGCAAAAGGTTTTCTTTTAAAGCCTCTTAAAACGAAGACACTGAACAACCTGTTTACCGGAATTATAAAGTTCAATTCAAAAAAGATGAAGAATCTTTTACTGGTAGAAGATAATCCAATGGATTCTTCCAATATTATTAAGATGCTGGAACATGAAGCAATTAAAATAACACTTTCACGTACTGGGAGTGCCGCGATGAAACAATTGAGGAGTAAACAGTTCGACTGTGTGATTTTGGATTATACATTACCGGATACTACGGCAATGGAATTATTAAGGATGATAGATCAAAAGCATTCAGAGGAAATAACACCTGTAATTGTATATTCTGCAAAAGAATTTACCGCAAAAGAAGCTACACAGTTAAAGCAGCTTGCAAACAGTATCATGCTTAAGGATGTGAATTCCCTGGAACGCCTGCTGGAAGAAACGGTTATGCATTTGCACTTAGAACACAAAGCCCTTCAACCGGCCAAGCGTAAGATCATTGAAAATATCAGGATTCAAGAGGATGTTCTGGCAGGCAAAAATGTTCTCATTGTTGACGATGACGTAAGAAACCTTTTTGCTTTAACTACGGCTTTTGAACGGTACAAAATGAATGTCCTGACTGCAGAAAGTGGCAAGGAAGCAATTCATCTGCTGGATGAACATGAAACTGTGGATATTGTTCTGATGGATATCATGATGCCCGAAATGGACGGTTATGAAACCACCCAGAAAATCCGCCGGGAGACTAAAAACAGTGGACTTCCTATAATCGCTGTCACCGCAAAGGCTATGAAAGGTGACAGACAAAAATGTATTGACGCCGGTGCTTCCGATTATATAACCAAGCCGGTAAAGGTAGATCAGTTATTATCGCTTATGCGTTTATGGTTATACAGAAAATAGAGGTGACTGAAAATAGAGTTGTATGTCTGAAATAAAAATATTATTAGTAGATGACCGCCCGGATAATCTGCTATCCATTGAAACCATTCTTGCATCAGAAGGGTATCGTTTTATAAAAGCAAATTCCGGAAGGGAAGCGTTAAAAACCCTCTTGAAAGACCAGGACTTCAATCTGATTTTAATGGATGTAAAAATGCCTGGATTGTCCGGGTTTGAGACAGCCTCCCTTATTTACGAGAGGAACAAACTCAGGCATATTCCGGTCATTTTCATTACAGCCTATAATTACAGTGAAGAAAAAGTCTATCAGGGATATAAATCAGGAGCTGTTGACTATATCTATAAACCAATAAATCCACAACTGTTAAAAGCCAAGGTTGCAGTATTTATTGATCTTTATCAAAAGAATCATCAACTGGTGCTTCAGGAGCAGACGCTCGTATCAATAAATAAAAATCTGGCCAATGAGATTCAGGAACGAAAAAATTCAGAGGAGGAAATCAAAAAACTAAATGGCCGCTTAGTTGAAAATATTGAACAGCTAAAAGAGGCCAACTCTGAATTGGCAAGATTTGCCTATGTCGCTTCACATGATTTGCAGGAACCATTGAGGAAAATTCAGACATATGGAGACCTGTTGAGAGTTAAATACAATAAGATCATTGATGAGCAGGGGCAGAATTACATTGAACGTATTCAGAACAGCTCGTCACGGTTGCAAAATTTAATTAAAGATATTTTGTCCTATTCCCGTTTGTCGGAAAATATGGAAAACTATGCAAAATCCAATTTGAATTCCATATTGAATGAAATACTGACAGATCTCGAATTTAAAATTCAGGAGTCAGGCGCGAAAATAAAAATCACTAAACTCCCTGAGTTATTTGTTAACCCAGGTCAGATCAGGCAGGTGTTTCAGAATATTATTGGAAATGCCTTGAAGTTTGCACGCAAAGGAGTTCCCCCGAAAATAAGTATTAGTTATGATATAAGTGAAAAGTCTGACCCGCCTCAGTCCTATTGCAATATTTATGTGCAGGATAATGGTATAGGTTTTGATGATGTTTATTCAGAACAGATATTCAACCTGTTTAAAAGACTAAATGACAGTTCAGTATATGAAGGTACTGGTATCGGCCTTGCCATTTGTAAAAAAATTACTGAGCAGCACAAAGGCTTTATTACAGCAAAGAGTAAACTAAATGAAGGCTCCGTATTTATTGTATCCTTACCCTTAAGTCATGTTGGAAAAAAAAGCAACTCAGCAAAACAAAAAGCTGAGAATACTTATAGTTGACGACGATATTGACGACAGGCAATTAATTGGCCTTGCCTTTAAAGAGGCAAACCTTGGTCATACAATTGACTTTGCAAGGAGCGGGGAAGATTTAATGGTTCACCTTCATCAATTGCAAAAATCCGGGAAAATTGATCAACTGCCTGACTTGATTTTGTTGGATCTGAACATGCCAAATAAAGATGGCCGTGTTGTCCTGAAGGAAATAAGATCAGACGCAAATCTGAGCAAACTGAATATTATGATCCTCTCAACCACTATATCCAGTGAAGATTACAAGTACATATCAGGTTTGGGAGTTACCAAATTCATTACCAAACCTTGCGGTTTTTATGAATTAGTAGACATCATAAGAGAAGTAGGCGAGGAATTGATGAAGATATATCCTCAGATGAAAGAGCCATAAGCCAATGGCTTACCAAACAGAAACAAAAAACGGATAGTCGCATTTTATTACCTTCGCTGCAAAATAGTATAAAAAATACCCGGTTTGTTGTAAGTCTTGGTCTTTTGTTACTTTTGGATTAAGCCAAGAGTAAGACACACCATCACATTCCACCAAAGAGCTTGTCTTTTTATGAATTATTTTATAAATTAGTTCGAAATCAAAATACGAAATCATGAAACTCCTCTATTTTACTTTAGCTTTATTTGTTTCAGTAATTGCTAATGGCTCTCGTGCCTTTGCGTCTAAAGATGCCACTATCACTCCGATTCATGCAGTTGCAGTTGCGCCGGCCAAAGAAGTAGCAGAAACCTCTAATCATGCAACTATTGCTGATGAGAAGTCGGATCTGAAAAGGAAAGATGAGAAGACGGACAATAAAAAAGCTAAACGCTATAGAGGAGATAATAGCACAAAGAGAGTTATAATTATTGCTGCAATTGCAATTGCAGCAGTAGCCATTATTATTTACGTAGTTGCTTCTGCCTCGACCACAAAGAATTAGAGTATAATTCTGTTGGAGCGGAAGACTGTTGCAAAAGCGAACCTTTTTTGAAGAAGCTGCTTTGGCTTTGTAAGCCCTTACCACCGTTCTGACGGTGTGCCTTTCTTTTGCCTTGATGCATGTAAAGATTGATTTAATTTACTATAATCCAAACCTAAAAGGCGCACAGTGGTCTCAAATTTTTACACATAATGGGAAATCTTCATTTGATGGCGATGTGCAAGATTATCCATTCTATTACGGTAAGGATTTTATGCAAAGGCATATTCACGAAAACTCAATTACATTTTTTGATAACCCCCAATGGAGTGAAGATGGGTCTTTTAGATTTGCCCTCTATGCATATAAGGCTCCGAATATTTTATTTTCACTCACTTACGGTTATGATTATAATAATGGAACTGTTACTAAAATTCCAATACAAATTTGGCGCATCCATTAATTTACTTGATAACTAATATATGAATACCATATTGAAGAGGGTTTTACTTTGCCTACTTGCTTTTTGCTTTATTAATCAATGCAAACAAAATAAGCGGAAAGAAGGCCCACTATTAATAGATGTCAATGTGAATTCTCATTTGGATTCATGCACTTACACCTACACTCATGATAAATATTTTTGTGATTCTGTTAGCCTTGATTTATTTAATAACACTGACACAGCATTTAGTTTTTGGGTAATGAAATGCTCTTGGGAACGGAATTGGATTTCCAATTGTGATTCAATTTGCGTGGCTCCGAATAATTGTTTTGGTGATTACCCTTATTTATTTAAAATTCAGCCTAAACAAACAAAAACATTTAAAGGAATTCTTGCATTTAAGGAACATGAGATAAAGCTAGACAAAGAAATTTATCAATTAGGTTTTGTTTTAATAATGGATGGTGAGTTATCAAGAGACAGAGATTTTGATAAAGTGTTGAACGAAAAAATAAAAAATAAAAGGGATATAATTTGGAGCAATTTTTTTGGCTTTAAAAAATAAATTGCCGGCATGGGGTTTGAGATAGTATGAATTTTTTCATTGAGATACCTTCCATTAACAAGAGAGAAATCAAAAAGGAAACATAGACTTACTCTGTAAAATTTAGATTTATCTTACAAATGCCACAAACCCTTCTTTCTTCACTTCTGAACCGTCTACCGTTTTGGAGGGCGCTACAGTCCGCTATATAAAGCAGGTTTTGGATTAGCAGATTTTCATAAAATAAAATGAGAAAAAATTCCGTACTAATTTTGAAATTTATTATTCTGGCATTTGCCATAGCTAGTTGTCAAAGATTTAATCACGATGAGAAAATAACCGGAAGATATCATCTGGTGTCTATTGATGTTGCTGAAGACATGGCTTTGAGTTATAAATTGGACAATGAAGACTACTTAGGAATAGTTAACGAGACTGTTTTTGCTGTTGGCTATTGTGATAAATATATTATTGCTATGCAACACCCTTCGAATAAGCGGAAAATTATTCAATATTTTATTGCTCCTATTTATGATGTATATACTTTGTCTCCTGAGAAGGGGGTAATTGGTCCCCTAACTTTAGAACATTTTAATGAAAAGCGGAAAGAGTTAAATATACCCGACAACGTTACTTTTACAAAAGTGATTGAAGATTTAAAATAGCGTTGGGGGACTTCAATAGTAATTCATTCATTTATCGTAGGAGAGCCACAAACCCTTCTTTCGTTACTAGTGAACCATTAATCATCTTTGCATTCAGATAATATGTAAAAGCACCGGAGTTGCAAAGTTCTCCCTTGTATTTCCCATCCCAGCCATTATTTAAATTGGTAGTCTCAAAAACTTTCTCGCCCCATCGGTTGAAGACCAGAAAATTGAAAGACTGAATGCACAAGCCTCGTACTAACCGAAATACTGCAAGAGAACAACTTAGGATTTTAGGTATTGAAAGCAAAAACCGGAAACTAATTAGTTGTGCTTCAATGGAATGGATTTTTACTAATCCGCTTTATTATGGTGTCATTAAGCGAAATGGTGAATACTACGATGGTAAGTTTGAACCATTGATAACTAAGGAGTTATTTGATGCTGTGCAAAAAAGGTTAAAGGAGCGTTCGCAGCCAAGAGAAGTCAAGCACCCACATGCTTTTGGATTTTTGGGGTTATTAATGTGTGGAGAGTGCGGCTGTGCTATTACAGCCCAAGTTGCAAAAGGTAATGGTGGAATTTATCGGTATTACCGCTGCACTAAAGGGAGGGTAAAATGTTCTCAAAGCTATTTAAGGGAGGACCTGATGAAAAGTCAGTTTGTGTCTGG
>JABDEY010000017.1 GCA_013286805.1 Bacteroidota bacterium
ACCTTTGCCCTTTTTAATGGGGCCTTCAAAATTCAAACGGGAAGAAATGATTCCAATTCCTCCGCTGAGGATATAGTTCTGGTCGTTCCCGTCTTTCATTTTGACATCCAGCACGGATGATAAGCGACCTCCAAATTCAGCCGGCTGATTTCCTTTGTACAGAGAGACATCTTTGATGGCATCGGAGTTAAAAATGGAGAAAAAGCCCAGCAGGTGAGAGGCGTTATAAACCGTTGCTTCATCCAATAAAATGAGATTCTGATCAACTCCGCCGCCGCGGACATAGAATCCGCTACTGCCCTCACTTGCATTGGTAACTCCCGGCAATAATTGTATGGTTTTAAGGACATCCTGTTCCCCGAAAAAAACAGGTATTTGTTTTATCTGTGCCATGTCGAGCTTTTCAACTCCCATTTGCGTGCTGGTTACGTTGGCATCACTTTTTTCTCCT
Organism: Bacteroidota bacterium; assembly: GCA_013286805.1. Taxonomy (GTDB): domain Bacteria; phylum Bacteroidota; class Bacteroidia; order JABDFU01; family JABDFU01; genus JABDFU01. The sequence continues at coordinate 452 of JABDEY010000017.1, forward strand.
GTAATGACCACTTCGTTCAGGTCTTTGGTTAGCTCAGTCAGAGCGAAATCGAACTTGGTATTTTGCTTCAGGACTACCTGGATAGAGTTCGTCACGTATCCCATAAAGAGGGAGTTAATCGTATAACTCCCTTCAGGAATGGTAATAGAATAAAAGCCATATGAATTAGCACTTACTCCTGTGCCTTTTAATTCTTTGACAATGACAGTGGCTCCTATCAGGGCTTCTCCTGTTTTGGCATCCTTGATGTACCCGCTGATGGTATATTTGTTAGAGGTTGTTGGGGTAGCTGTCTGGCTAATGCCATCAGTAGATAAAATGGGAAGAAAGAACAAGGTGATCAGAATAACACTCAGCGGGCAGTTTTTTTTCATTCAGTTGTAATAAAACTTTTCGGGTGTAAAACTATCACAATTCATATATAAGTTAGACTACGTCTCTGCGAGCCTTAGTCTAACTAAGAGTCCAGTGCATCTTCGAAAATGTCAATATTTTCGATATAATCAACAGAGCGCTTGATGTATTCATGTGCCGGTTCCGGAAGTCCAATTGTACAATCCTCCTGAAGGCGCGTATTATCAAAAACCTGTCCCAGTTCTATGAAGCTCAGGTAGGGATCAAGCCCGCCCATCAATATGCGTAAGTCACCCGGGTCATTCATTTCTTTGTGCCAGTAATTAAGGTATTCAGGAAAATTATTCAGCCTGGTATTCCCATTGAGTTTATTTCTGGACCATAATTTGACTTCACGGGTGAGTTCCCTGTCCACAAACATAAACCGCGGTCTGCCCGGGAAATGGCTTTCGATAACCTCTGACAACTTTTGTAATGTGGTGCAGGACTTACCTCCTGCAGAGATATGATAAACACCATATTTCCTTTTGGAGAATAACAATTGTACGATTGCAGCAGAAGCGTAGTCAACTGGTATTACATCCAGCTGAGCATTGGCATTGACCGGCACCAAACGGAGAAAATTAATGGATGCCAGTGCCCACATGATTACATAGGAACGAGGTATCCAGGGCCTGCTGTCTCCCATGATAATAGATGGCCGGACAATCAATACCTTTTCTTTAGGGAGGTGATTGGCAATAATTATTTCTCCCATCATCTTGGTATAGGTATATTTTACCAGATGGGTGCTTTTTAAATCCGGTGATTCATCCTCCTTAATAATACGATTGGTAATTTCTTTGCCGCAAATGGTGGCAGTGCCTACGTACAAAAAAGTCTCCAGCTTTTTGAGCGTTTTACTCCAGTTAAGAATTTTTTCCAGTCCGAGTATATTGACCTGTTCTATTAAGGTGTCATAAATCGGGGAGAAGGAAGTATTGGCAGCTGAATGAACTACGACCTGAATATCCTCCAAATCCTTGTTTGAACACAGGCATTCGGTGAGATCATCCTGCGTTAGGTCTCCTGGAACAGGAATGATGCGGTTAAGGTCGAGAACATCTGCATGGCAGGCAAATATTTTTTCCAGACGCAGATCGGCTTTTTTATGAGATCCCGCCCGTATCAGACAATAAATTTTATTTATGTCCTTCCTTTTAGATAAGTTAACAAGTAGCTCACCTCCCAAAAAACCGGTAGCACCGGTTACAAATACATTTACCATAATCCCCCCATCTTCTTAATCAAAAAGCTCTAAGCCGAATATCCCTGCAATGATGAATAAAACAGAAACAATTTTGGTAAAACTTACCGGTTCTTTAAACCAGATCATTCCAATCATGGCAATAAGGGCTGTTCCAAGGCCGGCCCAGATCGCATAAGCTATACTTACTTCCATTTTCTTTAAGACCAGTACCAAAAAAAATAAGCTCAGGCCATAAAAAATGAAAACAAATACGGATGGCAGCCATTTGGAGAACCCTTCGGCAAATTTCATGCAAATTGTCCCCAGAACTTCGAAAACAATTCCCAAAGACAGATATAACCAGTATGTTTTCATCTGAACCTGCCCTGAGGCGAGGCATAATATTACATATTTTTTCCCTTGACCAAACAAGGGGGAAAATAAAAGAGAAACTTCATTAAATCTTCATATTTTTGAGACCTTCTTTTTGAGCTTAAAATTTCAAAAACAATGTTTTCTGATAAAATCAGCATCGTTATCCCTGTTTATAATTCCGAGGATTGTTTACTTGCCTTAAATTCTGCTGTTGAAGATGCAATGCAGGTCTTTGGAGACTATGAACTGATCCTGGTGAATGACAAGAGTACGGATGAGAGTTGGAAAATAATAAAGCAAATTTGTTCATTAAATAAGAAGGCGACAGGTATCAATCTCCGGAAAAATTTTGGACAGGATAGTGCCCTTTTAGCCGGACTCCGGCAGAGCTCAGGTGCGTGGGTAGTTATTATGGATGATGATTTACAGCATTCCCCGCAAGACATTGCTGAACTTTATACCACCTGTAAGGAAGGATTTGACGTTTGCTATGCGCGTTTTACTGGTAAGCAGCAAAGGATTTGGAAAAATTTAGGATCCTGGCTGAATGGTAAATTATCAGAAAAGCTGCTTAACAAACCACAGGACATCTATTTATCTCCCTTTAAAATAGTGAAAAAGGAAGTCGTTGATGAAGTAGTGAAGTTTCCGGGGCCTTTTCCTTATATCGACGCTACCATTCTGGGTATCACTTCTAACCTGACTCAGACGGAGATTATGCATTATCCCCGTTTTAAGGGCAAGGGTAATTATGACTTACTGAAATCAGCATTGGTTTTTGTAAAACACGCGACCAATTATTCCATCTATCCGCTTCGGGTGGTATCAGTCGTTGGGTTTTGCTCGGCCCTGCTTTCATTTTTTCTGGGTGTTTTTTATTTTGTGCAGTATTTCACAAGCAGTAACAGGGTGGAAGGCTGGATTACATTGGTCATTCTGCTCTTGTTTTTTGGGGGTATGATTCTGATGAGCCTGGGATTGATCGGAGAATATGTTGGAAGGAGTTTTTTGTCTATCAACGGCAAGGCGCAATACATTGTGGAAGAAACGGTGCAGATAAAATAATAAAGAGTTTGAATAAATGCGAACGGAACGAATTAACAATTAATATAGAAAAAAATGAAAAAGAAAGTGCAGTTTCAAGGTGTTGTCTTTGGAATACTCCTGCTGGCGTGCTTCGGATGCGCACCTAAGCAAAAGGGATTGGTTTACTTTAACGATTTTGAAAGTTTAAAGGGTTGGGGACCGGCTTATCTGAATAAACAACCTCACCATTCGGGGGAGTATTCCAATAAACTTGATTCAAACAGCATTTACGGTGTGACCTTTAAATTAAGGTTTAAGGATATTTCAGAATTGCCTGTAAAAAAGGTGAAAATCAGTTTTTGGGTATTGAAGTCTAATGTGAACGATTCCAGCAAGTTTGTTGTGGATGTCACCGACAAGGATAAAAATAAAGTATTCTGGATTGCAAAGAACATTGAAGAACTGGTTAAGTCTCCCCAAAAATGGGTGAAGGTTTCTCTGGAGTTTGCTTTCTTAAAGGAAAGTATTACGCTTCCGGATAATAGCATCAGCATTTATGCCTGGAACCTTGGCAAAAATGATATTTACATAGACGATGAAAAAACAGAGTTCGTTATTTAGGGTATTTTATGCAACCCTCATGTAAATAGCCAACCGTCGCTCAGATACATGTTAAACAGGTAGGTTTGCCAGAGTATGCAAAAGCCAAAGAGGATCGCGAAAAGCACCCATTTCTGTCTTTTGGGAATTCTGGGCTCTGTAATCAGAAATAAAAGAAGCAGAATAGACAGGTATAGGCCTGTGTATTGAAAAGTAAACCGGTTACCTCCGTATTCGACCGCAACTAAAAAGGCACACATGGTTAAAAGGCAGGTGCCGAAAATAATCAATGTTCTTTTCAAGGAAATCAGCTTGAGTTTTTCTGGTGCCAGAAAAAGAATGATATAAAAACAGGGGACTGCCAGGGTATACCGGTAAAAACCATTCATGGAATTTCCACTGGTCAGAAAGGTATAGATTAAATTTCCGGCAGTGAAAAGTACGGAGGCTTTAAAAATATATTCCTTTATCCAGGTTTCATTGCCGGAGAATAGTGAAGGAGGGATTGTCTGATCGGTGCTTCTCAATTGCTTCAATCCCCATTGAATGGAATAAATCAGACAGGGAATGGCAAAAAAGAAAAGTGAAAAAACGCTCATCCCGAACCCTTCAATCGACCAGTCAACAATTTTATTCATAAAACCTGTTTCTGTTGGCCAGATTACCTGGGCATCGAAATACGCAGATAAGGAACCCGAATAGGTGTACTGTATAAAAACAACGGTGAGGAAACCTGAAATAAAGGGAGCTGTTTTAAGGGCTGCTTCTTTGAGCAGGTAGCGGATATTCCGGTGGGCATACCAATAACATACATCGGCTGCTATTAGTGCAAAAATGAAAATCAAAACGGCAGGCCGCGTCATCGCAAATCCAAAGGCTCCTATAAAAAACAACCAGTACTTTTTTTGAAATAATCCCCAGACAGCCAGGGAAAGGGTTAACAAGAACAAGGATTCTGCATAGGGCAGATAATAAATAACTGCAGAGGGAACGATAAGCCCGACCAACAATACGATGAGCTTTCCGTCAGGGGCTAATACTTTAAATAACAGCAGCAATCCGGCAGCAAACAGGATATAGTTAAATAAAAATATCAATGGGGAATCAATAAATGATAATTTCCAGATCAACGGATAAAGCGGGTAGAAGGCCAGGCGTTCTTTATAGTGCTTGTCACTTTCCTGATAGGAGCTGTCCCGGATGGATTTGTACAATTTGGCATCCCACTTATAGATGTTGGATGGATTGATGCTTTCATAGGGTTTTTCATAGGGTTCAACCAGAAATTGCGTTTTGTTTTTAATGTGTACGTAATTCGTGGAAATCTTCCCGAGGGTTGCATGGTATATGGAAGTTTGTAATAGAAAAAAAATCGCAATAAAGGAAAGGAGCGTTCCTGAAATAATGATGAGCTTTAATTGTAAGGATCGTGTCATGTTAATTTGGAGGCGTTGTCAGGTTGGGGTCTTCCTCTTCTTTTATTTTTTTAAATTCCATTTTTCCGAATTTATAAGTAAAATTTATCCCAAAGGATCGGTAGGGTAATTGCCGGGTGCTGATTAATGTGAAATCGGTTCCGGTTAAAACAGTTTTCTGGCTGATGTATTCGTTAAAGGGGTTCGTGGCGGTAAGTGCTATGCTGGCGGTCTTGTGAAACAATTGTCTGCGAAATGCAAAGTTGTACGTGGTGAAGGCAGGCATGGTACCTTGTGCATTGATTCTTGGCGAGTTAAAATTACCGAAAAGTTCAATACTCATAGAATGATTCAGCTCATATGCTGCATTGAGATTAATTCTGTAATTAAACCCGCTAATGTTTTGGCCGGGCAGGTTCCCAAGTGTAATATAGCGTTGAAAAAGGGAAACGTTGGAGCGAAGTGTTATTTTTTTTCCGGCCGGCACGGAAACATAAAAATTGGCTCCGTAATTATCCTCGCGGCCAATATTTTCTCTCGTGCTGAGGGTGACACCTTTATAGATAGAGTCTCCGATTTGTAAGGTCGGATAATAGGTCATGAAGGATTGTATGTCATCTTTGTTCCCTCGGTAAAACAATACGACATTTATGGTTGGTCCCTTTTCGTATACTTTTGTATAGCCCAGTTCAATTTTATCGCTTTGTTCAGGCTTCAAATCAGGATTCCCTGTTGTAATATTTTTAGGATCGCTTGCGTTGAGGAAAGGATCCAGATCTCCGTAGTCTGGCCGCTGTATCCGGTGCGAATAACTGAGTTTGATCGTCTGATTTGTTTGGAATGTACGTGAAATGACAAACGATGGAACCACGCTGTTGTATGGGGAAATATTGACCGTGCCTGCATCTGAAAAACTTGCGCTCGTTTGGGTATATTCATCCCGGCAACCCATCTTCACATCAAAACGTTTGAGTAATTTGAAAGTGGCTGAAAGGTACGCGGCATATACATTTCTGTTGTAAGTTAAGGAGGAGGATTGGGGCAGATTATACTCATAATCGTCTGAAGCAAGATTTTCCAGATAAACATCAGAGTTGCTGTTAATATGGCTCAGCACTGTTTTAACTCCGGTTTCGAAAAGTGCCGTTTCACTGATGGGTTGGGTATAGTCGGCAGAAATGTTTGTTTCATAATCAATCCCTTTGTTCTTTCCATAAGAGCTGTTGTAAAGCAGAGATTCGGGTGTAAGGTAAATCTGTTTTTGGCCGTAATAGGCATAGTTGTTCCCGATGGATGAAACATATAAGAGTTCAAATTCCCGGTCTTTTTGTTCGAATGTTTTTTTATAATCCAGACTCCAGTCTACAGATTGGTTTTGATAAATTCCGGGTGTTCTCAATACGTCGTTTATTGTGGTATCTTTTGTTCCAGAGGCATTCGGCTGTATGAATTGCCGGTTATATATTCCTGTATTAACCCGGTTGAATGAATTATAGCTCAGTGATCCGGATAGTGTGTTTTTTGAATTCAGGTCCCAGTCAAATCCTATACCTGTTTGATAGCCGTTCCGGGTAAAGTCGCTGGTGCCGTTTTGTACCAGGCTGGAATATTGTCCTGTAACAGGGTCCTGAGATTCCCGGTTACTATTAATAAGAGGGGAGGAGAGGAGTTGTGCATTTCCGCTAAAAAATGCGTGGGCGCCGAAATTTCCTTTGCGCATAGTGAGGTTGGCCGACATATTCTCCAGCCGGGTTCCACCTGTTAAGGAAATATTTCCGTTAAATCCCTGCGCCTTGCTTTTTTTAAGTATGATATTGATAATACCTCCTGTGCCTTCTGCGTCATATTTGGCTCCGGGGCTGGTAATGACTTCGATGCTCTGTATCTGGCTGGCTGGAATAGATGCCAGCACATCGGCCAGGTTGTTGCCAAAAATACTGGAAGGTTTTCCATTGATCAGAAAACGTATGTTGGAATTGCCTTGTAATTCCACATTGCCATCCACATCGACATCCACCTGAGGAATTTTTTTCAGTACATCTGAAGCAACCCCTCCCTGTGAGGTAAGATCCTTCTCTACGTTGTACACCATTTTGTCAATTTTGTTTTCGATGACGCCTTTTTCTGCGGAAACGCTCACCTCCTTTAAGGAGGTTAACTTGCTTGACAATTTTATGACTCCCAGCGTGATTGTTTGATTTTTGGGGTTGATTACGAGGTTGCCTTTCGTGCATGTTCCGTAACCCATAAAATAAATTAATATTTTATAAGTCCCATCGGTAATTTTTGTCAGTTCGAATGCGCCTTTTTCATCCGTCGTGCAACCATTCACTGTTTTTCCGTCTTCCTGCCTTGAGAGGCTAATGGAAGCGTAGTCAATCCCTTTTCCTGAAATGGAGTCAAGTATAATTCCTGAAATTTTACCGGTTCCTTCACTTTCTGTCTTTTGCGCCCATAAGGACCCGTCTATTAACAGCAGGGCAAGTAAAATAAAAAACAGTTTATGACTCAACACAGTTTTTATTTAACAGGTGCAACATCAATTATTGTAAAAGATCCTGCCTTTTTTCTGTCTTCTGCTACGGGCAGGAAAAGATGATGTGTCTTTATGTCAATCGTCATTGTTTTTGCTCCTTTCTGAGTCGGAATATTCTCGATCACTTTAAATACATCACCCTTTTCTTCCTGTATGACTGTTATTGTTCCTTCGCCGTTAGAGCTATATACACGTTTTTTGTCAGGGTCAAATGAGGCCGCGTCAGGTCCATCACCAATCGGTAAGGAGCTCACTACTTTGCCGGAAATTGCATCCATAATGATCATGAGTTTGTTGTCACATACTGCAAACAAACGATGATTTTCAGTATCAATTGCCAGGCCGCTGGCTTCTTTTCCTGGAGCAATTGGCCAGGTTTGTTCCATCTTTAAGGTTTGAGGGTTAATCATGGTGATCACACTTTTGTCTTCTATGTTGACATAGACTTTCCCTTTCCCGTCTGTAACAGCAAATTCCGGTTTGCCTTCCAGTTTTATGGTTCCGATCACTTTATCCGTGTTAGCATCTATGACTGTTGAATTGGAACTATGGCCATTGAATGTAAAAATCCTGTGCGTGAAGGGGTCGTATAAAATAGCATCCGGGTTTTTACCTGTAACCTTTACTTTTGTCAGGACAGCTAAGGTCTGAAGATTAAAAACGCTTACTGAAGAATCCTTTCCGTTGCTTGTATAGCCCTTATTCAGGTCTGTGGCAAGGGCAATGCCGTGAACTCCCTTTGTGTCTGGTATGGTCCCGATTAGTTTCCCGCTTTTAGGGTCAACAACCTGAGTGACCGTACTGTGAGACACGTACAATCTTCCTGTAGACTCGTCACAAGCAATATAATCATAACCTCCTTCTCCTTCTACTGGAATTTTACCTGCAATCTTGTATTCTGATGGTTTTGATTGGGCATTAATGAATGCCGTTCCGCTAATGCATATGACGCAGGCAGATAATAAAATCGATTTTTTCATGATTTATATTTTGTTTGTTTGGTCTGTTTAATTTTCCGTTTTCTTATTCAGGAAGCTCCCCTTGGAATCGAAAATATAATCCAGCTTGTCTACTTCCGCTTCGAAAGTTATCATTCCTTTTGGATCAACAATTCTGGACGCTTCTTTTATCTTTTTACCTGGCAAAGTTTTAGTGATATAATCGCTCACTTCTTTTGGAAGCTCGCTGACCTTGATTTCTGATTCAGTCTCGAGAATGGTTCCTTTTTCATCCATCAAAAGGGAGGTTTCCACTTTATAAAGATCGAAACCTGCCTCATAATTTCCTTTTTCTTTCTCCCATTTAACTGATTTAATATCAGGATATTGCCTCGCAAATGTAGCTTTTACAGGTGCGGGGACATCTGCTTCCTTAATTTTTTGGGCGTTCGCTATGCTCAATCCAAGGCTTAGCCCGGCAATCAGAATGAATGTTTTCATGTTTTGGTTCAATATTTTTATGGTTAGTTGTTATAAAGACAAGTTTAAGCTGCAATTCTGTTTTAATCTTGAAGTTGCTGCTTTCCTTGTTTTGTAGGTGAACTATTGAACTGTAAACTAACTTTATGAATCAGCTGGTTATACGTATAACTGACCTGAATGCCTTCTGTATCACAAATCTTTTCGACAATCGCCAGACCAAGCCCTGGCGATTCTGAATCTGACTTGTCTTTTCTGAAACGCCCGAATAGTTCCTGAGGTTCCCTGATCAAAGGGTTGCCCGTATTAGAAATGATCAAACCGGATTGCGATAATTCCACTTTTATCCATCCCTGTTCTACATTGTGTCTAATGGCGTTGGTAATCAGGTTAGTGATCAGAATATCTCCCAATAAAGGATTAATTGTTAAAGCACATTCCTCTTCCAGATGAGTTAGCAGAGTCAAGCCTCTGGCCTCTATGAGCTCACGGAAGTTATCTATTTGCCTTTGGAACAATCCGGACAGCTGGATGGTTTCTTTGTGCCGGTATTGCAAATTTTCAATTTTAGCCAATAAAAGCAATGCCTGGTTCAGTTTTGAAAGCCTGCTTATGGCATCGCTAATGGTCTGAATAAGGATCATATCTCTTTCTTTCAGATTGTCGCGCTGCATCAGGAGTTCAAGTTTAGCCTGAATAATTGCTAAGGGAGTCTGAATTTCATGGGAGGCGTTCTCGGTAAATTCTTTTAAGTTCTTATAATCGGTTTGAATCTTGTCCGTCATCGTTTCAATGGCGCGGTTAAGCTCATTAAACTCGTCAATATCCGAAGGAATCATTTGCATTTTTGAAGTTCTGGAAAGGTCGTATTCTTTTATTTTTCTCAGGCTATCATAAAACGGGCTCCAGATTATTTTGGAAACCCGGATAGTAATAAAATAAATACTAATCAGAAATAAGGCGATCAATACAACTAAGGAAACTGCAATTGCGTAAATTAAATCATCGCTTTCCACCAATGATTTACTCAGGGTAATCTGATACCAATAAACCTTGCTTTTTGCGAAGAAACGAATCGCTCTGGCAGGAACCTCTTCGTGGCTTTCCAGTTCGTCATACAAAATAGTATCTTTCATCAGCGTTTTGAATCCGGAATCAGGGGCATAAACTTTCTTTATTGTCCTATTCCCATCTAAGGCGAGCATTATTCCCGGAATGCTGTCAAATAGTTTGATTTTGTTTTCAAGGGCAATTTTTTCTTCCATTAATTTTTCGGATACATCCTTATTGATATAGGATTTAAGGGTGAAGAAAAAAAGGATACCTCCTGCTAAAAACAAAAGCAATGGTGCGATCGTATAATAGTTACCGGTCTTACGTAATAATTTCATGGAATTTTTAAATCAAACCTCACAAATTTCAGTATATCAGGGTATCAAAAATTTATACCCCATACCGTAAATGGTTTTTATGTAGTCCGTGCAGCCTCTTTCGATCAGTTTTTTTCGCAGGTTTTTAATATGCGTATAAATAAAATCAAAACTATCGGATGAATCTATGTTGTCACCCCATAAATGTTCTGCGATTGCATCCTTCGTCAGCACCCTGTTTTTATTACTGATAAAAAACAACAACAAGTCAAATTCTTTTTTTGTCAAATCAATTCGTTGATTGTTAATCTTTACCGTCTGTATATCTGGCACAAGTAGCAGCTCATTAATTTTTATTTCCTTCTCCCCTTCAAAATTCCTTCTGCGATCTAAGGCTTTTAAGCGCGCATTTAATTCTGAAAGATGAAATGGTTTCGTGATATAATCATCGGCACCTATTTCCAAGCCATCTACTTTATCGTCCAGGGAGTTTTTAGCAGAGATTATGATCACTCCGGTTTGTCCTTCCTTTTTTTTAATTTGCCTGATAAGGTTCAACCCGTTTCCATCCGGGAGCGAAATGTCAACTATCACACAGTCATAAGCGTAAATTTCCAGTTTGGCTGAAGCAGTTCTGTAATCAAATGCAGTTTCGCAAATACATCCTTCCTGCTGCAGGTAGTTGACTATGGATTCAGAGAGTGATTTTTCGTCTTCTGCTATGAGGATCTTCATTTCACCGGCGCGACATCCAACACTACAAAGGAGCCTGGCTTCTTGCGGTCCTCTGCTACCGGAAGGTACAGGTGATGGTTGCGAGTGTCAATGGTCATGGTGCGGGCTCCTTTCTGGGTCGGAACTGTTTCGATTACATTAAATATATATCCACCTTTTTCTTCCTGAACAACTGTGATGTTTCCCTCCCCGTTGGAGCTATAGGCGCGTTTGGTTCCCGGGTCAAAAGCGGCTGCATCCGGATGCGTTCCAATGGGCACGGAACTAATTACTGTGCCTGATGCGGCATCCATTATCATCATCAGTTTGTTATCGCATACGGAGAAGAGTCTGCCGTTTTCAACGTCAATGGCCAGCCCGCTGGGTTCTTTCCCGGGTGCAAGGGGCCAGGTTTGTTCCACGATCAATGTTTTGGCGTTTATCTGACAGATGGTGCTTTTGTCTTCTATGTTGACATAAATTTTCCCTTTGCCATCTGTCACGGGGAACTCGGGTTTACCATCGAGGCTAATGGTTTCAATGACCTTGTCCGTTTTGGCATCGATGACTGTTGCATTGGTGCTTCTTCCATTGAAGGTGAATACATAGTGCGTAAAAGGGTCATATAATATAGCGTCCGGGTTTTGGCCCGTTACGTCAATTTTCGACAGTACTGCTAATGTTTTCAGGTTGAAAACGGTTACCGAAGAATCTTTCCCGTTGCTGGTATACCCCTTATTAAGGTCTTTTGCCAGAGCAATGCCATGAATCCCTTTTGTACCTGGTACTGTTCCGAGCATTTTACCGTCTTTTGCATCAATTACCTGCATGACTATTCCGTGGGATATATATAGTTTTCCGCTGGACTCATCACAAGCAATGTAGTCCCATCCTCCTTCACCGGGTACCTGGAATTTATTGGCAATTTTGTATTCGGCTGGCTTGGATTGGGCGTTGATAAATGTCATTCCGCCAAGGCTGAGGATACTGGCGAATAAGATAATTGACTTTTTCATGATAGGCTTAGGTTATACTTTTTTATATTTCTTTAATAATTTTCAAAGGAGTTGAAATTTATTTGTAAAAGGCTGGAATCAAATATAGGCAACAATTTTGTTTTGAATTAGTTCGTATTTACCATTTATTGGTTGATTTTTCAGATCTGCTTATCTGATAATTACCAGTTTTTTTCTTTCGATTTCCTGATTTCCATTCATTCCAATAGTATAAACTCCCGGAGCAAAATTATTTGTGAAAAGGGTGGTTTTTGGGGCTTCAATGATTTGACCTAACACTACTTTGCCGTTTACATCTGAAATAGTGAGAAATTGTTTTTCGGTGGAAATGGTTTCGAGTACAAAATTACCCTTACATGGATTTGGGTAAACAGTAAAACTATTGCCGGTAGCAGATAATTGAGGAATACCGGAAGTAATAATGTCAAAGCTGAAAATTACCCCATCCCCAATTGCTCCTCCTGAATAAGTCATTCCATACATGGTCTTTCCATTTTTTGAAAATGTTAGATCCCCCTGTGGATTTGAACCGGATGTACCATCAAAATTGTACAGTGTGCTGAATCCAGTGCCGTCGGTTAGGATTGAAAAAATGGTGCCGAGGCTATCGGTCCCTCCAAGATTGGTCATCCCATACAAGGTATTGCCTGCAAGCGTTAAAGAACTGTATGGGTTTGCGCCATTTGTGAAGCTGAAATCAAACACGTCCTTAAATGCAGAACCATCCGTGTGGATAGAAAAGATACTGCCATAATTATTGGCACCTCCAGTGTGAGTTGTTCCATACAGTACATTTCCGGAAAGAGCCAGGGTGCAATAAGGGTTTTTGCCATTCGTTCCGTTAAAATCGAATAAATCTTTGTATCCGCTGCCATCCGGATTTATGGAGAAGATGACCCCGTCATTATTTGCCCCACCCTGGAAGGTGGTACCGTAAAGTACATTATTTGAAAAGAGTAAAGACCCATAAGGTCGATTCCCATCTGAGCCTGTGAAATTATACAGATCTTTATATACTAATCCACTTGTGTCAACGGAGAAGACACAGCCGTAACCATTGCCTGGGCCTATACCACCCGAAGTTGCCAAACCGTAAAGGGTATTTCCGACAAGTATCAATGAACCATTCGGCCATTCCCCGGTTGTTCCATTGAAATCGTGCAAATCAGTGAATCCTGTACTATCTGTATGAAGCGAGAATATAATTCCTTGAAAAGTAGCACCTCCTGCATTTGCCATTCCATACAAAGTGTTACCGGAAAGAATCAAAGAACCTGGAGGATTTTCACCATAGTTGTCGTGGCAATCGAGTAGTTCGAAATATCCTGTACCGTCATTGTGGACTGAGAAAATAAGGCCGTCCCCATTGGAGCCTCCTTGTAAGGTCATACCATATAAAATCGAATCATTATTGGATAAAGTAATCGCGCCATTACACTGTGCGCCATTGGTACCATTAAAATCAAACAAATCCTTGTATTGTGCCTGACCTGTTCCGATTGCAAAAAGAACCAGAAAAAAAGATAATGTTAGCTTTAATTTCAAGAAGTCTGGCTTAGCACAGGCACTAATTTATCGAAAAAATCAAATACTCGCAACCAAACCGATATAATTACTTTAGTTAAGGTTTTTGGCGTTGATCCCATTAAACATCTCCTAATTTGGAGTGTTAAAATCCGGTAAACGCAGAAACCTCTGAAATGTCTTGGAAGACTTAATTTAATTACCTAAATTAGTGATCCTAATTTTTTTTCATTTTTTTCTTAATACGATTTTTTAACCATATTAAATAATTCTTCCATGAAAAGGACTACACTTCTTACAGGATTTGGAATTTTGATTGCTTACTCAGGGTTGGTAAACGCTCAAACAGTTCCGGTTCATGACCACGTTGTTGTTGTGATGATGGAAAACCGGAATTACGATGAGCTTTACAAGGATGTTACAGATGCTCCTTACATCAATAGCTGGACCTCCGATGCGAATGCGGCCTGGTTCACTAATTCATTTGCTATAGAGCACCCCAGCCAGCCTAATTACCTGGATCTGTTTTCTGGCAATAATCAGGGAAACACATCTGATGCGCTTCCTACCAATTATCCTTATACTACTGCTAACCTTGGTGCGGAACTGATTGCAAAAGGAAAGACCTTCACTGGATTTTCGGAAAATTTGGGTTCCGTAGGATCTCAGGCAGCTACAGCTGGTGGTACAAACGGATACGCACGCAAACATGCTCCCTGGACCAATTGGCTTGGTGCCGGAACAAACCAGATGCCGATTACTGTTCATCAGATTTATACTTCTTTTCCTACTTCTGCCAATTACAGTACCCTTCCGACCGTTGCTTTTGTTATTCCTAATTTGCTGGATGATATGCATAATGGGACTGCTCCTACCAGTATTGTTACTGGCGATACCTGGCTGAAGAATAACATTGATGCCTATGCGCAGTGGGCGAAGACGCATAACAGTTTGCTCATTATACAATGGGATGAGGATGATAATTTGGGGGGTACCAATCAGATTGTGACTATTTTCATTGGGCAGAATGTAAAGGGAGCCCTGTACAGTGAAAAAGTTACTCATTACCGGATTCTCCGTACACTGGAAGATATGTATGGCACCGGATATGCAGGAGCCAGCTCCACTGAAGTTCCTATTACTGATATCTGGAAAAGTTCGACTACGGGAATTGCTTCTGAAAATGGTGCTGAACAGCATCTGGTAGTTATGCCGAATCCTTTTAACAATCAGGCTTTGATCCGGGTTGACCAGAATTTGCAGGCTGCGGAGTTCAGGCTTTATAATTCCCTTGGAGAAGAGGTGCAGTGTATGCGGAATCTGAATGGCACCCAATTTACCCTGAACAGGGCGGAATTGAAATCGGGTATTTATTTCTATGCGCTTAACCAGGGTCCAGGTCTGGTTTCAAGAGGAAAGGTGATGATTGAATAGCGGGTGCTTTTTTGTAAAAAAACAGCATACTTGCCCGCTATTTCTTACGGGTATCCAATATTCTGAGCGAATACTATTTCATCTATTCTTTAAAAGTGGTTTGTAATCACCGGATTTAGAAAGAGCTATATTTGAAGGTAAATCGCAATGAAGCCTTCCAACAAAATAGCTGCATTGGCAGTATCCGCTGGAGTTATTTTTAGCTGGTCAATTCAGTTAATAGAAAATTTAAATGTAGTCGGGCGGTCATATCTTCAACTTTTGCCAGAGGAGTGTGCCCGGATTCTGTTGAGCGGCATTGCAGGTGCCATTGTGTTTTATTCATTATTCAGGTTATTTGCCAGAGTTAAAAATCGGCATAAAAAGGAGGTTCTCCTGGCTTCTTTGACCCATTTTCATATTTTTATTTTATTCCTTTTCCTGGAGGGCAGAAGTTTTGGCCTGTTCTTTTTTTTAGTATCGATTATTGTCGTAATAAGCTTCATCCGACTTTACTATTTTAATTTTTGCAAAAGTCTCATAGATAGCATCGATCTGAAGAACGCTTTTATTTCCGTTGCACTTATATCCTGGTTTTCAATTTTTCCTATTTTTTACAGCGGCGATTTTAGTGCATTTGTAATTATTAAAACTTTTGTTTCTCTGAGTTTTTTGATAATACCTGTATTCCTTTTGTCAAAGGGAATCCGAATCTATCTTTTTTTAATAATCTTAATGCTTTCTGTTTATGCCATACCGCCATTGTTCCATATTTATAAATTCGGAAGTAAAATGCCTTCAAGTGTTTATTATGTTATTAAAGAATCGCCCAGGCAGGAGATGCTGGAATATGTTTCAAGCTATTTTGATTTTAAAACCGGAATTTTTATTCTTCTTTTTCTGTCTCTTCCCATGTCCTTGCTATTTTTTGTTCAGAAAGTTAAATCAACTTATTTTATCCGGGTGGTAGAGAATGGGGGAATAGTAAACATAGTGCTTTTGCTGACTTTTTCATTCGCCAATTCAAATTATAAGAATAATATACTGTACGGATACTATCAGAATTTCAGTAAATACGAAGCGGATATGAGCGTTTTAAATCAAAACTTAGCCAGACGCAAGGCGCAAAAGATTGTTTTTATTAATTTGAAAGATCTTAATCCCAAAACGGAACAACCTGTATTTGTATTGATTATTGGGGAATCTACCGGAAGGAATCACATGGGTTTATATGGATATTACAGGAATACCAATCCGCAACTGAAGTCGATCCAGAATGAATTGGTGGTTTTTAAAGATGTCATAAGCCCGCACTCCCATACGACTAAGTCGCTTCAGAAGATTCTAACCTTTGCCAATTTTGAAAACATGGATCCACTCTATAAGGAAGGGAATGTGGTTGAACTGTTTAAACAGGCAGGATATAGAACCTATTGGTTGTCTAACCAATATTTTTTGGGGCAACATGAAACTTTTTCAACTTCTATTGCAAAAACCGCCGATCATTATGTATTCACGAATGATCCGGAATTGAACAATAATAAGGACTCTTATGATGAACAACTGCTAAGCCCTTTAAAGAAAACATTGGCGGAAAAGAACGGCAAAAAATTTATCATTATTCATCTGATGGGCACGCATGGCGGATATGCACAGCGGTATCCAACCAGTTTTAACTATTTCAATGGAGGCGGCAGGAGAAGTACAGGGAATTCGTATGAACAGGACCGAATTAATGAATATGATAATGCGGTTCGTTATAACGATAGTTTAATTTACGAAATCATTCACATGGTTAAAGCAACTTCCTCGTATTCCTATGTTATCTATTTTTCGGATCATGGAGAAGAAGTATATGATTCAAGGCCCTATTATTCACATCAAGAATCGAATGCCACTCCTTTTATGTTTGAAATCCCTTTTTTGGTTTGGTTTTCGGATAACTACAAAAAGGTGAATAAACTGAAAGTGGACTCGCTGCCATATTGGACGAACAGAAAATATCAAACTGATCATGTCATTCATTCTGTCATTGACCTTTCAAATCTTGAATTAATGAATTATCAACCGGAGAAAAGTGTGTTTAATCTGAAGTTTAAAGAAAATATCCGCGTGATGAATAATCAGAATTATGATTCGATCCGAAAGAGTTACAAAATATTTTCCGATCGCTTACAAAGCAGGCATTAACAGATTAACTTTACACCTATGGCTGAAGCTTATATATACGATGCGGTGCGTACTCCCCGCGGTAAGGGTAAGAAAGACGGGGCACTTTATGAAGTGCCGGCCCTTCGATTGCTGACCACGACGTTCGAGGCAATTCGCACCCGAAACAACCTGGACACTTCTTATGTAGAGGATGCTATCATAGGATGTGTAACGCAGTCGGGTGAACAAAGTTCGAATATTGCAAAAACAGCTGTTATTGCTGCTGGTTATAAGGATACGGTATGCGGTGTTTCTCTGAACAGGTATTGCGGTTCTGGCCTGGAAGCTGTCAATCAGGCTGCTGCATATGTGATGTCGGGATTTGTGGATTTGATTGTGGCCGGGGGAGTGGAGTCGATGTCCCGGGTGGTGATGGGTTCAGATGGAGCTGCTATGTTTATGGACCCGGACATGGTGGTTAAACACCGGATAATTCCACAGGGTATTTCAGCGGATTTGATTGCTGCTAAATATGGTTTTGAAAGGGCTCGTCTGGATTCTTTTGCCGTTGAGTCGCACAGACGTGCAACTTTGGCCTGGAAGGAGGGGAGATTTAAAAACTCGGTGGTGGAAGTAAGGGATATAAATGGACTTGGTATTCTTGACAGGGATGAAACGGTACGACCTGATACGGACTTGCAGAAACTTTCTACTCTTAAACCTGCATTTGAAGCAATGGGTAGCATGGCGGGATTTGATGCCGTGGCACTACAACGCTATCCCGAATTGGAAATAATCCATCATGTGCACCATGCGGGTAATTCTTCGGGTATTGTGGATGGAGCGGCACTTGTACTGATAGGAAGCAAAAGGATGGGTAAAAAACTTGGCCTTAAGCCCCGGGCTGTAATTCGGTCCTTTGCGTTAACCGGAGTTGATCCAACGATCATGCTTACTGCACCGGGCCCGGCTTCATTGAAGGCTTTGAAAAAAGCAAAAATGAATGTGTCCGACATTGATCTTTTTGAAATAAACGAGGCGTTTGCTGTAGTTCCACTGCGCTATATGGAGGAGATGAATATTACTGCTGACAGAGTGAATGTGAATGGAGGGGCTATCGCGATGGGACATCCTCTGGGGGCTACAGGAGCTATTCTTATTGGAACTGTGCTGGATGAGCTGGAAAGACAGGATAAACAATCAGGACTTGTAAGCCTGTGTATAGGTGGTGGGATGGGTATAGCGACAATTATTGAACGAATTTGATTTGGCCATTTTTAATTTTCAGTTTCCCAATTAATTATTTTTCTATCAATCAATTTTTAGTAAATCTATTTAGCAAATGATACAGTATTCCAAAAGCCCTGCGAACGTAGCGATCCTGAGTTTTGACAATCAGCACTCATCTGTAAACATAATCAACGGGGAGTTTATTACTGAACTTGACAGGCATATTAGCGTCGCCCTTTCTGACCAAAGCGTAAAAGGGATTATTGTTACTTCCGCCAAAAAAGATTTTTTGCTGGGCGCTGACCTGAAAATGATTTTGGGAATTTCCGATCCTGAAAAAATAATGGAAATTACCAACCGCCTGCACCAGGTGTTCCGTAAAATGGAAACGGGTGGAAAACCTGTTGTTGCGGCCATCAATGGAACCGTACTTGGGGGAGGGTATGAATTGTGTTTAAGCTGCCATTACCGGATTGTGATAAATAATTCGGTAATACAAATTGGATTACCGGAAGTGACGCTGGGTTTGCTTCCGGGAGGAGGAGGCACCCAAAGAATGCCTCGCCTGATTGGCGTACAGGAGGCATTATCACTTTTGCTGGAAGGTAAAAAACTGCGCCCGGAACAGGCGCTAAAAACCGGATTGGTGAATTCTTTAGTTGAAACTCAGGAGCAGCTCATTCCTGCTGCGACGGAGTGGATTTTGAAACAGGAGGGTAAGGTTCAGCAGCCATGGGATAAGGAAGGATTTAAAATACCCGGAGGAGGTGTGCAAAGTCCGGCCATCGCTATGTTGTTTCCTGCGGCTGCCGGGTTGGTACTTAAAAAGACTTTTGGGAATTACCCTGCTGTGCCTGCTATTCTTAATTGCATTTATGAAGGACTGCAATTGCCCATTGACAGAGCTTTACTGGTTGAGTGTCGTTATTTTACCTCCTGTGTATTGTCACAAGTGGCTAAGAACATGATCCGCACGCTTTTTATAAACATGAATGCTGCGAATAAGGGAGAGGCAAGACCCGAAGGCGTACCAGCTACCAACCTGAGAAAGGTTGGCATACTTGGGGCGGGCATGATGGGTGCAGGAATTGCTTACGTATCTGCGCTGAACGGATTGGAGATAGTGTTGAAGGATACAACCAGGGAAGCTGCTGAATCAGGTAAAGCTTATTCCGTCCGATTGCTGTCAGAGAAAATTCTAAAGAATCAATTAACTAAAGAGAAGTACGAGGAGGTATTGAGCCGTATTTTTACAACCTGTGACGCTGCGGATCTGAAAGGATGCGATCTTGTCATAGAAGCAGTTTTTGAAAACAGGGAGTTGAAAGCCCAGGTTACCAGGGAAACGGAAGCCGTTCTGGTAGCGGATGCTGTGTTTGCTTCCAACACTTCCACTTTGCCTATTACAGGTTTGGCTAAGGCTTCGGTCAGGCCGGAAAATTTTATCGGGCTTCATTTCTTTTCTCCGGTTGACAAGATGCAATTGGTGGAAATTATTTTAGGTAAGAAAACGTCTGCATATGCCATTGCAATGGCCATTGATTATGTAAAAAGAATCAGGAAAACTCCGATAGTAGTGAATGACGGAAGAGGCTTTTACACTTCCAGAGTGTTCTCCACTTATTTGTATGAGGGAATGGAATGCCTTGCAGAAGGTATTTGCCCGGCTCTGATTGAAAATGCGGGGAAAATGGCTGGGATGCCGGTTGGGCCTTTGGCATTGGCCGATGAAGTGAGTATAGAATTGTGTTATAAAATTAATAAGCAAACGGAAGCGGATACCGGAAAGAGAAGGACGGATGCTGCTGTTGGAGTAATTGAGCGGATGGTCGATGAATTTAAGCGCCCCGGAAAGAAGGCTGGTAAGGGATTTTATGAGTATCCTGCAACCGGGAAAAAGTTTTTATGGAAAGACATGGAACGAATTTTTCCTGGTGCAAATAATGAGTATTCGGACAATCAGCTGGCTATCAATCAGACTGATGTGGAGGAATTAAAGAAACGTCTGTTATATATTCAGAGCCTTGAAGCGGTAAAATGCCTTGAAGAGAATATAATTACCAAGCCTGCAGATGCTGATATAGGGTCTGTCCTTGGATGGGGCTTTGCTCCATTTACAGGTGGTGCTATCTCATTTATTGAAGGAGTCGGGTTGAAGGAGTTTGTTGCTGAATCTGACAGACTGGCAAAAAAATACGGGAAACGTTTCAGACCGACGAAGGGATTAAAAGAAATGGCGGAACAAGGCAGAAGATTTTACACATGAACAAAAAGCCCTTGTCCGGAATTAAGATTTTAGACTTTACGCGTCTTTTACCTGGACCTATGTGTACACTGCATCTGGCGGATATGGGTGCTGAGGTAATAAAAATAGAAGATCTGACTTTTGGAGATTATGCACGTCAGGTGTCCTCTGTGGGGGGCCAGCAAAATTCAGGCGAAGGTCAACGGACCAATTCTATTGGAGGTCAGCAGATTCGGGCTGGCGTAAATCAAAATTCAGATTTTTTCAAATCGATCAACAGGAACAAATCTTCTCTCGCTGTGGATCTCACAAAAGAAGAAGGGCAAATAGTTGTGCGGAAATTAGCTGAAACTGCAGATATTATTGTCGAGAGCTTTCGTCCAGGCGTGGCAGATAAACTTGGGATTGGTTACGAGAGGCTTAGGATGATAAACCCCGGACTGATTTATTGCGCGATAACAGGTTATGGGCAAACAGGTCCCTGGAAGGATAAGGCAGGGCATGACATTAATTTCTGCGCATCCACTGG
The DNA here is from genome assembly GCA_013286805.1 of Bacteroidota bacterium. GTDB lineage: Bacteria > Bacteroidota > Bacteroidia > JABDFU01 > JABDFU01 > JABDFU01. Next base: position 21,596 of record JABDEY010000017.1, read on the forward strand.
TGTGCTTGACCGAAAAGGGAAATTTCCTTTTCTTCCCAATTTCCAAATTTCAGATATAGTGGGTGGAACACTGAATGCTACGATGGGAATACTGGCTGCATTGGTGCGGCAGAAAACGAGCGGGGAGGGGCAGTATCTGGATGTGGCCATCATGGATGGGGTACTGGCTCATTCTACACTTGCTCTTGCGCAGATTAACAATAAGTCGGAGGATTTTTTGACAGGAGACTGCCCTTGCTACACTACCTATGAAACTTCAGATAGTAAATTCATGGCTCTTGGAGCAATTGAAGTAAAATTCTGGGAGCGGTTTTGTAATGCGGTTGGTAGAATGGATTTGATATCCTCTCATACCCTGGAAACCGGAGCGAGTGGAGCAAGGGCGGAAAGGTTACATGGTGAATTAACAACGCTTTTTAAATCCCAGACTCGTCAATACTGGACGGATAAATTGAAAGACGTTGATTGTTGTGTTTCTCCGGTATTGTCATTGGAAGAAGCTATCAGTACGGAACAGGTTAAAGAAAGGAATATGCTGTTAAATGCTATAAAGGTGAATACTGGTAATAGTTGTACTGAAGATGCCCCCCGACAATTTACACTCCCGGTTAAATTCAGTGGTTTCGATTTTGAAACAACAATGCCCGCCCCCCTGCATGGGGAGCATACGGAGAAAATTCTTTCAGCTTTGAGGTATTCTCAGATTGAAATCACAGAATTAAGAAATAAAAAAATTATTTTATAAAACCAGTATGATACACAGAACCCTGTTTTCAGAAGAACATGAACTTTTCAGAAGTTCGCTAAGAGAATTTATCCGCAAAGAAATCATTCCTTATGAGGAAGCATGGGAACAGCAGGGCCATATTTCACGGGAAACATGGCTGAAGGCAGGTGAGATGGGTTTTCTTTGTCCCTGTGCTCCTGTGGAATACGGAGGCTCTGGTGCCGATTTCCTTTATGCTGCTATTATGATGGAGGAACTTGGAAGAAGTGGTTGCATGGGTCCGGGGTTTCCACTGCATTCAGATATTGCTGCGCCATACATTATTCACTACGGAACAGAAGAACAGAAAAAAAACTGGATTCCAAAATTAGCCAGTGGTCAAACCATTAGTGCTATTGCCATGACGGAGCCATCTGCGGGCAGTGATTTACAAGGGATAAAAACTACGGCAGTAAAAGAGGGAGATCATTATATTGTCAGGGGATCCAAGACATTTATTACCAATGGCTATATGAGTGATCTGGTAGTAGTGGTGGTAAGAACAGGAGCCGCTGATTCGGGATCCAAAGCATTCAGCTTATTACTGATGGATGCTGGTATGCCTGGTTTTACAAAAGGCAAACTGCTGAAGAAAATAGGACTGAGGTCTCAGGACACCTGCGAGTTGTTTTTTGATCAGGTGAAAGTTCCATTAACTAACCTGCTTGGTAAAGAAGGCGAAGGATTTAATTATTTGATGCAAAGTTTGCCGCAAGAGCGACTTCTTGTTGGTATTTTAGGAATAGCGGTAGCCGAAACAGCTCTTGAAAAAACCATACAGTATACTAAGGAACGTATTACATTTGGCAAACCTGTTGCCGCCTACCAAAATACCCGTTTTAAACTGGCTGAGCTGGCAACGGAGATTCAGATAGGGCAGATTTTTGTGGATAAATGCATTGAACTTCACCTGAAAAATAAACTGGATGCTGCAACGGCGGCAATGGTAAAATATTCCATGAGCGATCTGCAATGTAAGGTGGTGGATGAATGCCTGCAATTCCACGGTGGGTATGGTTATATGTGGGAGTATTATATTGCCAGGGCTTATGCGGACAGCAGGGTTCAGAAAATATATGCAGGTTCGAATGAAATTATGAAAGAAATTATTTCCAAACAAATCTTTGCCTGATTGCCACTAAGCTTATAAAAAAGGGAAAACGGACTGGAATTATAGCTTAACAAATATCCCCAGGGTTGGTTTCAATAGCCCTATTGACATTTGAGTAATATCCGTGATATGAGTGATCGGATTGGAAGAGAATACATATCCGGGGGCTGTATAGGTATACGTGTCTGTCCAGCCCCTGAAGTGCATTTCTGCGCCTGTATAAGCAATGCCAAGTGAGAGATCAAAATGTTCGCTTAATACATACTTGAAACTGGCTCCAAAGCTATAAGCGAAACTTGCCCCAGGGTTAAAAACATATGTCTGGGTTGTGGCCACTACGGTTCCTGCAGGTACCCCATAGCCGGCAGGATAAGTAACAGGGTAGGTCCAGTCAAGCGTTGGATAAGTTGTTGTCACTGCACCTATCATAATATTCGCTTCAAATTTTATCTTGTCCCTTACCAGAGTTGAGAAAAATGCGCCGATTAAATATTCAGAAGTCTGGAACTGGGGAAAAGAAGAAGTGAAAGGCGGCCCAACTGTGGTAGCAAATGTGCTAAGGTCAAATGGATTGGAATTGTTGCCAAACATACCTGTTATTCCAAAGTTCTCAGAAATCAGATAGGAAGCAGTTATATTAAAATGAAACCCGGTTTTAGCAAAGCCCTGCAGATGGACCGAGTCGGTTGAAGTGAAATCCCAGAATGAATTCTTTACATTTTTGCTTCCAAAGTCCTTTGAGGCAAAAGCAGGCCCTGCAGATAAACCAAAGCTGAATTTGCCGGTGCTTGTTCCAGTGGACCCTTTTTCGCCTGTGGCAGGGCTTCTTTTTGCGGGTGGAACATAATAGTCCTGGGCCGTCGCGATATAAAAGGCGAACAGGCAAACTACGACAACAAGTGTCCTTCTCATTTTTCGGGTACATCAACAGCAATGGCCTTTAGCAAATTCCATTCCCTGTTACTTAAAACCGGCCTTTTCTGAATTTCTTTATCCTTTATATAGGAAACAATTTCTTTAGCCCGCTCTTCTGAGTCAGGGTGCGTGCTTATCCAGCTGAGTTGATCAGGTAAATGATTGCTTTCAATGCCAAAGCGGTATAAAAAATTTGCAAAAGATTCCGGGTCAATACCTGCTTTAATCAGGTAATCAGCGGACAACAAGTCCGCTTCTGTTTCCAATTTTCGGTCATAGGCGGATGAAGACAAAAGTCGTATGGTTTTTTTTGCAATCTCTGAACCAGCATTTCCGGCAGTTAAAGAGAGAAGAGCAGACAAGCCAACTTCCTTGACCAGTTTTTTCATGATGTGATTTCGCTCCATATGGGCAATTTCATGCCCTAAAATGCCGCAAAGCTCTGATTCATTTTCACAGGCATTTATTAGTCCGGAATATACCACAAGGTGTCTGTTCGGAAGCGCAAAGGCATTTATTTCATTTTTTTGTACGAGGTGCAACTTTATGGTTGCAACCTTAATTCCGTTCTTAATGCAAATCCTGTTAAGCAGAGTATCCAGCACAGAAACAACTGAATCAGAATGAATTTCAATTTCGGTTTTTTTCAGAACGGACCAATAAAAGTCACCTAACTTTTCTTCCGTTTTTTTGCTGGTCTTTTCAACACTCAACAAACTCATCCAGTCTACCCTGCTTAAAATAAACCAGGTCCCGCAAAACAGAAACACAATAAGCAGTAACTGAAGCCCAACCCGTTTCATTCAGCCTTGCAAATTAAGTTTGTTAAGCCTCCATAAAACCACCATTCCACATGAATTCCCTTGCGTGTGTGGATGGCCGTATAGATGGTAGCAATAAATTCGACCAGGTTAAATAAAAAGGCGGTTATCAAATAGGCAATGTATTTGGAACTGATAGCTTTGTCTCCAAAAATAATTGAAATGCTCCACCAGAAACCTGTGCTGTTCATAATCAGGAGAGAGCACTGAGCCAGAAGTGCCTGGGTACAATGCCATCGGACAAAATAAGTTCCTTTTCTGTTTCCTAAATAGAACATTCCCGCAGCAAGGAGATTAATGATTGGCAAGGGTAGACCTGCTATGAGGGCAACAAGTGACATCAGGTAGCTATTGGAAGCTTTTTCCGTCTCATGCTCCCCGGGGACATAACTGAATGTGTGTTCTGTTATCAAAGTCCTTTATAAATGTTCCAGATCCAGTTGCATAAAACAATTGCTATGACGGGTATTGCAACGCCGGGGCATAAAAGCAGCGTTTCAATATATCTGTAACATTGAGCCAGCGTTTCTTTTTTCCTCAACAGATCAACTAAAATCCAAACAGGAGTGGCAAGCAGTATCAGCAGTACAATCAATCCAAAAGGGTTAAGCATCACCGAATTCAGAATTTCCCCCCGGCTAAGTGCAAGAACAGACCTTGTCGTACCGCAGGAAGGGCAGGGTATGCCGGTAATTGCTTTAATAAGGCATCCGTTGAAATATTTATTGTCAGAAAAAGCAGGGTCAAGGTAGTTCAGCGCAATCCAACTATACCCCAGCAGGCAGGCTCCGGATAAAAGCAGATAGAGATTATTCCGGATCATGTTCCTACAAGATCTGTTGCATCTTCTCCATGTTCTTTTCTCTGGTCGCTCCCTGTATCATAAACCAGTCAATAATGGTCCAGATACCAAATCCTCCGCAGGTAAGTAATTTACCAACTCCTATACCCACATCTCCGATGATAAACCGGTCAATTCCGAAATGCCCTACAAATATGGAAATGATCAGACTGGTTGAAGGGTCTTTTAACTGTACCATTTGCACCATAGGCCATTTTGATTCATCAGCAGCAATCAGTTTGTCTCTGATCTGGCTTAGTTGATAGCTTTCAAAGTTTTTTGCATTGGCCATAATGAACATGTCGACTTTTGATGCTTCCATTTTAGATTTTTTAAGGTTTATTTATAGCAGGTTTAAAGTTGAGGTATTTTATGATTCGGGGATGTGGTTTTCTTCTTACTTCTGAGAGAATGCCTATATTATTCTGAAAGAATGCTTACGCGATAACGAGCTCTTCTGCTTCCTCAAATTCCCCTCTGCCGCTTTTTTTCAACAGCGCTATGTGAGAAACAACCCCATCAAAAAAGCCAAATGATTTGTACCAGTGCAGGTCGTTTTCTATCAACGTTTCCCGGATGATATCAGTAAGTGCAGGGTAATGAATATGGCTGACGTCCGGAAAAATGTGATGTGCTACATGCAGGTTAAAACCTCCGAAAATAAAATTACCGAATGCGCTGTCAGTACTAAAGTCGATCGTTGAAACAATCTGATGTCTGATCCAGGAAGTTTTAATAAGCGTATTGTCATATTCGGCTTCTGCATGTTTAGTCTCCAGTACGTGGTGAGAAATGAAAAAGGTAAAGGCAAGGAACACGGATACAACTATGTTCATAATTAAATAGGCCAATAAAACCTGTAAAACGGGTAATCCTGTTATCAGAACAGGAAGAACCAGAAATATGCAGAGGTAAATAAGTTTGATGACAAACAATTTTAAAAACTCTACAGGAGGGATTTGGCTCAGCCTCAGGTTGGCATGTTTTTTCTGGAAAAGCATGGCGAAATCCACATAAAAAATCCAGCTTAGGGAAAACCCCATATACATAATTGGCGCATAAATATGCTGATACCTGTGAACAGACATTTGTTTCTCATTCGGGCTCAGTAGTATCAGTTTTGATAATTCAAGATCTGTATCATTGTCATAAATATTCGGGAATATATGATGTGAAAAGTTATGACGCATCTTCCATACATATCCACTCAGGCCCTGTAATCCGAAAATAAGCTGAAAAATGATGTTGTCAATTTTATGGTTACCCGTTACGCAATTATGTGCTGCGTCGTGGCCGATGTTTATACCCAGAAGCAGTGACACAAAACCGAATGCGATAAACGAGAACAGTAAAACACCAAAGGAGTGGGCGTGCAGTAAACAGGAATAAGATACCCCAATCAGGAGAATCAAAATGAAGGTTTTCAGCCACAAAGCTACAGTGGCATTTTTGGATTTGTACCCGCTCATATACAGTCGGGCCTTCTCCTTTATTTGGGAATAAGCTTTGTCAGGAGAATCCTTGGTCTCATACTTCAGCTTATTAACTTTCTCGTAAGAATGCATGCATTAAAAATTAGTCCGGCAAAGATAGTCATAAAACTAAAAAATGAGCTAAATTCGGTAATGATTTCAAAAGGGCTAAAATGCCTGTTTTTGGCGTTTATTTTCGTAACTGCCGCGTTGAGTGCTTTTTCTCAGGATGATGACTCAGACAAGCCTCCTGTAAAAAAATCCAGGAAGGGGTTTCATATGGGCTTAGGCATGGGAGCTTACTTTGCGAATTCTACCACAGCGAATCTTTATGGTGGCTACGGTTTTGATATTTATGGAAACAAGAACACCACTTTTGCCAGTAGCGCTATGAACCAAATGATAAATATTGAATATGGGGGAGGGCAGCCTGGTTATCCCAGCGGTTACCCGGATCGGATTTCACCTCTTCTGAATTTAAACCGTTCGGACTGGAGTTTTGACACCACAGATATGCCTTCTAAAATGAAGTATAACATCGCCTATATGCTTGGCGTTCAGTTCAACTATTGCTTTGATGAGAAAAATGCTGTTATTCTAAACGTAAATGCCTGCCAGTTAACAATTAGCGGAGATTTTGAATTAAACATAAATACACCCATTATAGGGTCTACATTACCTGGCTATACGCAATTCCAGACCTGCCCTATTCTGGGGCAGGAAGAACGGCTTTCCTTCCAGCCTGGTTTTCAGCGCATGCTGGGGGATAATCCGCAGTTCTGCTTTTTTATTGAAGGAGGGCCTATTATGACATTTGCTAAATTCCAGAAAAACCAAATTATCATCAATGGTGCGGCTGGCAATGGCAATCTGACAATTGATTTATTAACCTATTACAATAATATAGGATATGTCACGCAAGCGGCAAGGAATATGACTGGTATTGGATTTGGTGCTTTTGCAGGTTTGGGGATCAACATGGATTTGAATCAAAAGTGGACCATGCAGTTTTTGTATAATCCTTCCTATGAGCGTATTAATCTGGGACAGAATGCCCCGCTTTCCTTTCAGCAGGAAATAGTGATAAGAGGTGTTTATAATTTATAGTTACTTTTGCCTTCTAACCATTAACCATGAAAAAAATCATCCTGATTACTTTTAGCCTGGCCTGTCTGTCAGCATTTTCCCAGCAAAAAAACCGTTCCTACCTCGTTGATTCCAAGCTCGCTCCCCGTGACCACAATGTAGACTTTAAGCACCTGAGGCTGGAGGTATCATTCGATCCGGCGAAAGGCCTGGTAAAAGGTAAGGTTACAGAACGCTTCACCCCGCTGCGTTTGAAAACGGATTCCATCGTGTTGGATGCAATAGATATGACAATCAAAGAGGTTTTGCTGAATGGCAATCCGGTTGGGTTTAAGAATGACAAGACGTATCTTACTATATTCCCTACAAGTAACCTCAGCTGGTCAAGTACAGACAGTCTGACAATCACCTATGAGGCAACGCCTTTAAAAGGCTTGTATTTCGTGGGTTGGAACGATCCAAATAACCTCAGCCGTAAGCAAATCTGGAGCCAGGGGCAGGGTACGGATAATCGGTACTGGATACCTATGTATGACGAGATGAATGATAAAATGATCACTGAACTTATTGTCAAATTTGATAAGAGCTATAAGGTGTTGTCGAACGGGAAATTTATGGGTACTAAGGAAAATAATGACGGGACACTTACCTGGCATTACTGCATGACCCGTCCACATTCATCTTATCTGGTGATGCTCGCTATTGGTAAATATGACATTAAGGAGACGAGGTCAAAATCGGGGGTTCCTATGCACCTGTATTATTATCCCGAATGGAAAGACAGGGTAGAACCTACTTACAGGTACAGCGAACAAATGGTTGATTTTTATGAAAAGGAAATTGGGGTTCCATATGGCTGGGAAAGCTATTCCCAGATTCCGGTTCAGGATTATATGTTTGGCGCGATGGAAAATACAACCGCAACTGTTTATGGAGATTTCTCTTGTGTGGATAAACGCAGTTATCTGGATCGTCCTTATTATGGTACCAATGCGCATGAGCTGGCTCATCAATGGTTTGGAGATCTGATCACAGCGGGCAGCGATGCGCACCATTGGCTTCAGGAAAGTTTCGCTACGTATTACGATGAGCTTTTTGAATGTTCGGTTTTTGGGGTTGATCCTTTTCTCTGGTCTAAGCGTTCTGCTCAGAATGCCTCACTGGGTGAGTCTGCAAAGAATGATTATCCCATTGCTCATAGTGATGCGGGGACAGTCAGGCACTATCCCAAAGGCGCTTTTGTACTGGATATGCTTAAATATGTTTGCGGAAGCAGGGAAGAATATAACAAAGCTATTAAATATTACCTCGAGAAACACAAATACCAGAATGTGGATTCTCAGGATTTACTTAAAGCCTTTGAAGAGTCATTGGGTTTGTCATTGGATTGGTTTTGGGACGAATGGATCTACAAAGGAGGGGAGCCAAAATACAGCATTGCATTTCAGGAAAATTCAGATGCGTCCCAGTTCTTCGTTCAGCAAACACAGGAACTTACGGATCTGAGTGGCATGCCAGTACAAGGCAAGGAAAGAAATGCTCCTGCTGATGACGGATTTATTTCACCCGGCATTTCGGAGTACCGCCCTGCAGGTTTGTACAAGATGCCTATCTGGTTTGAAGTGTTTTATACGGATGGCAGTATGGATAAAAAGCAGGTGATGATCGAGCAGCAAAGTGAATTGGTGTCGATCCCTAACACAGGTCATAAGAAAATTGATTATGTATTGTTCGATCCGGATAACAACGTACTCAAGTCCGTCAAGTTTACCAAGCCTTTTGATATGCTGACAGAGCAGGCCCTGAAAGCTCCCGGCATGCTTGACAGATATGATGCCCTGGTGGCCTTGAAGACAAGCCCTGTCGAAAAGAAAAGAGATGTCCTGATTCAGGTATTTAATAAGGAAAAATTTCATGCCTGCAAAGGTGAAGTGATTGCACAGCTTGCAAAAGACAAAGATCCTCAAAGTCTGGCCTTGATAGAAAAGGCCTTGAGTGATAAGGATGTTCTGGTTAGAAAAGCGGCGCTAAGAGAAATTCATGTAATTACTCCTGATTTACAGCCTAAGGTGGAGTTAATGCTCAAGGATTCTTCTTATGATATTGTTGCTGAGGCCCTGCAAAAATTATGTGAAAATAATCCGGGTAATAGTGCAAGCTATCTTGCCGCAACCAAAAATACGGATGGAACTTCCGGGAGAAATGTCGGGATCAGATGGCTGGAGCTATCCTATAACTTAACGAATGATAAGCAATATGCAGATAAGCTGGTTGCTTATACAAGTAACTCCTACGAGTTCCGCACCCGCGGCAATGCCATGAGCGCCTTAAAACGGCTTAGTTATTTTGACATCAAGCTGGTGGATTACCTGACTGATGCTATACTCAGCTCAAATGTGCGTTTAAGTAAGCCTGGGTCGGAAACGCTGAGTTATTTCTTTGCACAGGATAAATACACTAAGAGTATCAAGGAGTATTTCGGTTCAAAAACCTGGCCCGACTGGCAGAAGAAAAAACTGTCAGCCTTTATGTAATTTTTAATAAATTCTAAATCAATGACAACTGACAGCGCCTTTACTAAACCCTTCAGGTGGGCTGTATTGATGGCCTATTTTGGCGTTGCCGCTATGAGCCAGATGTTATGGCTTAATTTTGCACCTCTTGTTTCTTTTGTGCAGAACAAGTATGGAGTCAGCGAGTTAATGGTGAGTTCCCTGATGCTCTCCTTCCCTTTACTGTATGTTGTGCTGAGTATGCATGCCGGCACAATGATAGACCGGAAAGGCTACCGTTATGTCATTATTCTGGGAAGTGTGATAAGTGCAGCTTTTGCCTGTGTCCGTTGTTTCGACAGTACTTTTTATATGCTGGTGATAGGGCAAACGGGAATCGCCATCGGGCAGCCTTATATATTGAATGGTATATCCAAATTGGTTTCCGACTGGTTTGATAAGGAGCAGACTGCAATGGCCACGGGTATTGGTACAGCCGGGTTGCTGATTGGCATGGCATTGGGTATGGGGCTTTCTCCGGCTCTGAATGAGAGTATGGGCTTTCATACTATGTTGATTGTGTTTGCTGTTTTATCCATTTTGTTAACGGCTATTTTTGTCTGGCTTGGTAAGGAGAATAATCTTGTAAAGGCAGAGGCCGCTGTGATGAGCGCGATGAATGAAAGCAAACTATTGTTAAAGAATAAAAATTTAGTTGTATTATTCCTGATCAGCTTTTTAGCGCTTGGGGTTTTTAACGGATTAACTACCTGGCTGGAACCACTTGTAAAACCGAATGGACTCAATTCTGAACAGGTTGGTCTGGTCGGCACATTTTTGATTGCAGGGGGAATAATCGGCTCCCTCCTTATCCCGGCTATATCGGACAAACTCAAGGTTCGCAAGCCTTTTCTCGCACTATGCTGCCTGGTTGCGCTTGTGCTTATTTATCCTTTATGTACCATGAGTTCGCTGACAATCGTTTATGTGCTGGGTGGTTTAATGGGTTTCTTTTTTCTCCCCGGATATGCGATACTATTGTCTATGTGCGAAGAGATGGCCGGACAGGAAAAGGCCGGAGCCGCGACAGGAATGCTGATGCTGGCGGGTAATGCAGGGGCTGTTGTGGTGATTCTTTTAATGCCGGCAGTAAATGAATCTGAAACTTTGTGGACCCGGTCCATTTATTTAATGCTGGCCCTGATGGTGGTTACCATAACCCTTATTCTGGGGCCTTTAAAAGAATCTTTCCGAAAAGAAACAGCGGGAGAAATCCACCCATGAAGTATTTGAAGTTTTATGAGTACGCTATAAACTGGGTACACCTTCGGTTAAACAAAAGGCAGTTCCTTATTTTTTCCAGCATGCTTGTTGGTCTGACGGCTGGGTTGTCGGCCATTTTGCTTAAATCTCTGGTACATTATATTCATGTGGTCCTGATGCATGATTATCATATACAGTTCCAGTATTACCTGTATGTGTTTTTTCCCCTTGCAGGTCTTCTGCTTTGTACCTGGTTTGTCAGGCGTTTCCTTCATGGGAAATTAGGCAGGGGCACATCTAATATTCTGCATGCCATTATTAAAAAGTCGGCCATCCTTCCCAAGGATCAGATGTATTCGCACATCGTATCAAGTGCTCTGACCGTTGGTTTTGGAGGTTCGGCCGGTCTGGAGTCGCCGATTGTTACAACTGGTTCCGCAATTGGCACTAATTATGCAAAAACCTATCACCTCACTTACAAAGACCGGGTGCTTTTGCTCGGAAGTGGTGCAGCGGCAGGTATAGCGGCTGCATTTAACTCACCTATTGCCGGAGTTCTGTTTGCCCTTGAAGTGATATTGGCGGATGTAAGCATCTCTGCATTTATACCTTTGATTATTGCAGCAGCTGTTGGAGCACTTTGTTCCAAGATTATTCTGCAGGAAGGCATCCTTCTTTCCTTCCATTATTTACAGCCTTTCAATTACCATTTCGTCCCCTATTATGCCATACTCGGGGCCCTTGCGGGTCTGGTATCGGTCTATTATGTACGGGTTTTTACAAGAATTGAAGATTTTATTCAGCCGGATAAAAGTAAAGTCTATCGAAAGGCCATACTCGGCGGGGTTGTGCTTGCTGTGCTCATCCTTTTGTTTCCCTCCCTTTTTGGAGAAGGATACAGCAGTATTAAGGCCTTGTCTGAAATGAAGGCAGATACCCTGCTTGACAATAGTTTATTCTCTGGTTTCAGTACAAACGAATGGTTTGTTCTGTTTTTTATTGGTGTAGTAATGATGGTAAAAGTAGTAGCGACCGCAGTTACCATTAGCTGTGGAGGTAACGGGGGAAATTTTGCGCCTTCACTTTTTGTCGGAGCTTACCTTGGGTATTTTTTTTCCCGTCTTATCAGCATGCTGGGCATTACACGGCTTCCGGAAGGCAACTTTACGATTGTAGCCATGTCGGGAATACTATCGGGTATATTTCATGCACCTTTGACTGCTATTTTCCTTATTGTGGAAATTACAGGAGGATATGAACTGATGATTCCGCTGATGATTGTTTCAGCGATCAGCTTTACCATTGTAAAATATTTTGAGCCACATTCCATGGACGCGAAAAAACTGGCCAGAAAAGGCCATGTGTTGACCCATAGCAAGGATAAGAGTATTCTGTCTTCGCTCAAAATTGCTGCCATCATTGAAA
>JABDEY010000018.1:0-1276 GCA_013286805.1 Bacteroidota bacterium
GCATAATCAAGTGCCACTTCAGGTTCAGTCACAAGGTATTCCTGACAGATCGTATTGAGCAGCTTAACCCTTCCTGTATCGTCCTTGGCTTTACGTTGCAGGGCATATAGAGAGTCCAGCCTTTGCCTGTTTTGCGCAGGCAGCAACGCGCACAAACAGATACAAGTAATAAAAAGAAAACAGCTACCTGTTTTTATTCCGGGTTTCCTCATTTGAATTCTTTCAAATATAGCATTTCTTAAACATTTGTTATTAACTTTGACTCAAATATGCACAGCACGACATTAGATTTCGTTCCCATTGCACTCATGTTTCTGGTTGCAATTGGTTTTGTTGCAACGGTCATGTTAGTCACACACCTTCTGGGTCCAAAACGCAGAACCAAAGTCAAACAACAATCTTTTGAGTGTGGTATAGAGCCACAGGGCGATGCGCATATTCCGTTTTCCGTAAAGTATTTTCTGGTCGCCATTCTGTTTGTTTTGTTTGACGTAGAAGTTATCTTTATGTATCCATGGGCAGTTAATTTCCGTCAGCTTGGATTTATAGGGTTTATTGAAATGATGACATTTGTGGCTTTCTTTTTGATTGGATTTGTTTATATAATAAAAAAGGGAGCGCTCAGGTGGGAATAGAAAAAAATTATACGTTTAAAACAGAATGGCTTTAGTTAAAACAGATAACACGCCAACTTTAGGTAATACACCTTCTGGCTACGAAGGGCCAGGATTCTTTGCCACTTCATTAGACAAAGCAGTTGGTCTGGCGCGCAAAAATTCCATCTGGCCTTTACCATTTGCAACCTCCTGCTGCGGAATCGAGTTTATGGCCACTATGGCATCTCATTATGATCTGGGACGTTTCGGCTCAGAGCGTTTAAGTTTTTCTCCCCGTCAGGCCGATTTACTAATGGTCATGGGAACCATTTCAAAAAAAATGGGGCCCATCCTTCGGCAGATATATGAACAGATGGCAGAACCCAAATGGGTACTCAGCATGGGAGCCTGCGCTTCAAGCGGAGGTATTTTTGATACCTACAGTGTATTGCAGGGAATAGACCGCATCATCCCGGTAGATGTTTACATTCCAGGATGTCCGCCAAGACCGGAACAGGTGATAGATGGACTTTTGCAAATTCAGAAATTAGTAGAAAATGAATCTTTGCGCAGGCGGGATTCAGATGAGTACAAAGCATTGCAGACTAAATACGGATTGGATTAAAAAGTTTAACAAGGGAGACGAGTTAAAAGTCAAAATGGAGGTAGCAGAATTATTA
>JABDEY010000018.1:1286-32267 GCA_013286805.1 Bacteroidota bacterium
GACATTCTGGGAGCCGAACAACACTATGATTTTCCTGTGATCGCCGTTAAAAAAAGAAAAAATTATTGAAATTGTCAAAGCATTACAGGAAGAAGGCTTCAACTTCTTAACCTTTCTCACCGGAATACATTATCCGAACAACAAAGGAGCCGAACTGGGAGTCATTTATCAGTTGCACGACATGCCCAAAAACAGAAGGGTTCGTTTAAAGCTATTTACAAGTATAGGTGAAACCCATGTGCCCTCCTTAACCGGTTTGTTTCCGGGAGCCAACTGGATGGAGCGGGAAACCTTTGATTTCTACGGAGTCCTTTTTACAGGGCACCCAAATCTGAAACGCATATTGAACATGGACGAAATGAATTATTTTCCCATGCGCAAGGAATACCCGTTAGAGGATGCCAAACGGGATGATAAGGACAATACAATGTTCGGAAGGTAGAAATTGGTAATCGGCAAACAGTTATCGGTGAACGGTGAACAGAAAAGACAGAAAAGGATTTGAATACATACAATGACTGAAACAAAAGACAAACTTCAGACCAAACCCTCAGATCCAAAAACCTGGTCCACGCTCAATCTGGGTCCTACTCACCCTGCCACTCACGGGATTTTCCAGAATGTCCTGAAAATGGATGGGGAAACTGTCATGCATGCCGAATCAACAGTAGGGTATATACACAGGGCATTTGAAAAAATTGCAGAACACCGCCCCTACAACCAGATCACCCCTTTAACAGATCGCATGAACTACTGTTCATCCCCCATCAACAATTTAGGATGGCACATGACGGTTGAGAAACTCATCAAAGCCGACATCCCAAAAAGGGTGCAATACATGCGTGTGATTATCATGGAACTTTCACGTATTACGGACCACCTCGTTTGCAACAGTGTTATAGGAGTTGACACAGGAGCCATGACTGTATTCCTCTATGTATTCCAGTACCGCGAAAAAATTTACGAAATATTTGAAGAAATCTGCGGAGCCCGCTTAACCACTAATATAGGCCGGATCGGTGGGTTTGAGCGTAACTGGAGCCCAAAAGTCTGGAAGAAAATTGATGAAGTCCTCGAACTTCTCCCGAAGGGACTTCTGGAATTTGAAGAGCTGCTCACCCGCAATCGCATCTTCATAGATCGATGCAGTGGATGTGGTCCAATAAGTGCGGAAAAAGCGCTCGCCTATAGTTTTACAGGACCTAACCTGCGCGCAGCAGGAGTTGATTACGACGTACGGGTAGCCCAACCTTATTCCTCATACGAAGAATTTGATTTTAAAATTCCGGTAGGCACCACCGGTGATACCTACGATCGCTTCATGGTAAGGGAACAGGAAATGTGGGAAAGCATCAGCATCATCCGCCAGGCTTTGGAGAAAGTAAAAAAAGAACCGGCAGATATTTTTCATGGGAAAGTACCAGAGTTTTACCTGCCTGACAAAGAAGCCGTGTACAACAATATGGAAGCCCTGATTTATCACTTTAAAATCGTTATGGGTGAAATGGATGTTCCGGTGGGAGAAGTATATCATTCAGTAGAAGGGGGCAACGGAGAACTTGGATTTTATCTGGTAAGTGACGGAGGCCGAAACCCTTATCGCTTGCATTTCCGCAGACCTTGCTTTATTTATTATCAGGCCTATCCCGAAATGATAAAAGGTGGACTTTTGAGTGATGCGATATTAACCATGAGCAGTATGAATGTAATTGCCGGAGAATTAGATGCGTAAAATAATAGCTATTGCACATTATAAATAACGCATTATAAATAGAACAATAAAAATAGAACAGTATAAATAGAGCACAAAAAAGGATAGAATAACAGGGAGATGCAAAACAATACAAGACCAAAATTTTCACCCGAAGCCTACGAATTGATTCAGCGTATCATAAAACGCTACCCGGAAGGAAAGCAAAAATCTGCCATACTTCCTGTATTGCATATTGCCCAGGCGGAATTCAATGGCTGGCTAAGTGCTCCCGTAATGGATTACGTAGCAGGCATCCTGAGCATTAAACCCATAGAAGTATACGAAGTAGCATCCTTTTACAGCATGTTCAATCTCAAACCAGTTGGCAAATGTGTAATTGAAGTTTGCCGTACAGGACCCTGCTGGTTAATGGGCGCAGAAGATGTCGTGAAACACATCGAAAAGAAATTGGGAATCAAAGAAGGAGAAACAACCAAAGATGGCATGTTCACCCTTAAAACAGTCGAATGCCTCGCCGCCTGCGGTACGGCCCCAATCATGCAGATTGGAGAAACCTATCACGAAAGTTTAAGCCTGGAAAAAGTGGACAGTATATTAAACGATTATAAAACGAATACAACAGAATCCATTTCTCATTGGGACAAAAAACATATAGCTCAGGGATTAAAGGAGTAGAAGTATTTTTACAATTTAATTACTGAGCGTAGCGAAGTAATCATGAACACCGAAAAAAGAAAATAGAAAGAGCTGGGTGAATAATGGGACGACAATTATTAATTGACAACATTAAAGATCCGGTCACCGGAGCTCTCACAGGAATAAATACCCTTGAAGGCTACCGTGCGCATGGAGGTTATAAAGCCCTTGAAAAAGCGCTAAAACTTAAACCGGAAGAAATTGTTACCGAAGTCCAAAAATCAGGACTTCGTGGTCGCGGGGGAGCAGGATTTCCAACCGGCATGAAATGGAGCTTTATTGCTAAACCTCCCGGAGTCCCTCGTCACCTGGTCTGTAATGCAGACGAAAGTGAACCAGGAACATTCAAGGATCGCTACCTCATGCATCACAAGCCCCACCTGCTGATAGAAGGCATGATCATTTCCAGTTTTGCTTTGGGTGCCAACCTGTCCTATATATATATCCGTGGAGAGATGATGGTGCAATACCATATCCTGCAAAAAGCCATTGATGAAGCGTATGCAGCAGGACTGTTAGGGAAAAATATTTTAAACAGCGGATTCGATCTCGATCTGCATGTGCACCCCGGTGCCGGTGCATATATATGTGGGGAAGAAACCGGCCTGATAGAATCCCTTGAAGGCAAACGCGGAAATCCACGGATCAAACCACCATTCCCTGCAATATCAGGGGTCTGGAACAGACCTACTGTGGTCAACAATGTAGAAACCCTTGCGGCGATAGTACCCATTCTTAATATGGGCGCGGAAGAATATGCAAAAATAGGAATTGGGAAAAGCACAGGAACAAAACTTATTTCCGCTTCCGGTCACATTAACAAACCGGGCGTATATGAAATTGAATTAGGCGTTCCGGTCGAAGAATTTATTTATTCCGAAAGCTATTGTGGAGGCATGAAAGGCGGAAGAAAACTAAAAGCGGTGGTAGCTGGAGGATCATCCGTTCCAATTCTTCCGGCTGAACTTATTTTAAAAACAGCCAAAGGAGAACCCCGACTTATGACCTACGAATCACTGGGAGATGGAGGTTTCGCGACAGGCACAATGTTGGGCTCAGGTGGATTCATAGTGATGGACGAAAGCACAAGTGTGGTAAAGAACCTCTTTAATTTTACCCGCTTCTATCATCATGAAAGTTGCGGACAGTGCAGTCCATGCAGGGAAGGAACCGGATGGATGGAAAAAATATTACACAAAATACTGGATGGCCACGGTACCGTAGCCGACATTGATTTGTTATGGGACATACAGGGAAAGATAGAAGGAAAAACAATTTGCCCTTTGGGTGAAGCAGCAGCCTGGCCTGTAGCAGCAGCAATAAGGCATTTCAGGCCGGAATTTGAAGAGTATGTTAAAAATCCGGGTAAAATAAAAGATGTAAAACATTATTACAGACTGAATAATTTAGAACCTGTAAACTAAATTTTTTTGACTTAAACACATGCCCAAAGTAACAATAGACGGACAGACAATAGAAGTGCCAAATGGCACAACCATTCTGGAAGCCGCTCGCATGATAGGCGGCAAGAGCGTGCCACCCGCCATGTGTTATTATTCCAAACTAAAAGAAACCGGAGGATATTGCCGCACCTGTATTGTAAACGTGAGTAAAGGTTCCGAAAAAGACCCGAGACCAATGCCCAAGCCTGTTCCCTCCTGCCGCACAACAGTGATGGATGGAATGGAAGTTCAGAACCTGACCTCACCCGCTTTGCTGGAAGCCCGGGCGGGTGTAGTTGAATTTTTATTACTCAATCACCCGCTTGATTGTCCGATCTGTGACCAGGCCGGGGAGTGCCATTTACAGGATTTAGGATACGAAAACGGAAAATCGAAAACGCGCTACGAATTCGCAAGACGTGAATTTGAGCCAATAGATATTGGAGAAAAAATCAAACTTCACATGAAGCGCTGTATCCATTGTTTCCGCTGTGTGAAGCTTGCCGATCAGCTTACTCCTAACCGTTACCAGGGCATGTTAAACCGGGGTGATCATTCCGAAATTTCTACTTATATACAGCATGCGGTGGACAATGAATTCTCCGGCAACATGATAGATGTCTGTCCGGTAGGTGCGCTCACCGATAAAACATTCCGCTTTAAAAGCAGGGTATGGTTCGTCAAGCCCGAAGATGCCCATCGTAAATGCCCTACCTGTGCAGGCAAGGCGCGTATTTGGCTAAAAGGCGAAGAAGTCCTTCGTGTCACAGGACGCAAGGATAAGTATGGAGAAGTAATAGATTGGATATGCAATGAATGTCGTTTCGATAAAAAGAAAACAAGTGACTGGGTGATAGAAGGCCCTACACATATCGATCATCATTCCGTCATTTCCATGAATCATTACGAAACATTAGTAGACTTGAAACACGAAACAGATAATCACAGGAAACAATTGACAAACAAAAAAGTAAATCTGGGGCAGGGAGCTCTGGATCCGAATAACAGTTAGAACTAAAACCTGCCTTTGCGGGTTCATAAGCATAAATGAAATATAAATTTAGCTGCGAATCATTACGAAGTAATCATAAGCACCTAAAAAAGAAGAAAGCGAATAATTACGAAGTAATCATAAGCACCTAAAAAAGAAGTAAGCGAATAAATGTTATCCTTTGTAAT
Organism: Bacteroidota bacterium; assembly: GCA_013286805.1. Lineage (GTDB taxonomy): Bacteria > Bacteroidota > Bacteroidia > JABDFU01 > JABDFU01 > JABDFU01. The sequence goes on from JABDEY010000018.1 coordinate 6,318, forward strand.
ATATAAACTCATCCTCGTAATAGTCGTCTTCAGCGTATCGCTCGTCGTAGCCATGTACTCTACCTACGCAGAACGCAAAGTAGCGGCCTTCCTGCAGGATCGCCTCGGACCTAACCGGGCGGGACCTTATGGACTCTTACAACCAGTGGCAGATGGTTTAAAAATGTTCATGAAAGAAGAAATCATTCCGGACGTTTCCAACAAATGGTTATTCATTCTTGGCCCTTGTATCGCCATGCTCACAGCCCTTATGACCGGAGTTGTAATACCATGGGGAGGAGTATTATCCATAAAAGGACATTCCTTTCCGATGCAGATTACTGACATCAATATTGGGATACTTTATTTACTGGGTGTTGTATCCATGGGAGTATATGGTATCATGATAGGTGGTTGGGCCTCCAATAATAAATATGCCCTGCTGGGTGCCATACGTGCTTCTTCACAAATGATCAGTTATGAATTAGCCATGGGGTTTGCCATTATAGCACTGGTCATGCATACCGGCACCCTGAGTGTTCGCGAAATATCCGAAATGCAGACAGGCTGGCACTGGAACATTATCTATCAGCCACTGGGCTTCCTCATCTTTATCATCTGCGCCTTTGCTGAAACCAACCGGGCTCCTTTCGACTTGCCGGAATGTGAAAGTGAATTGGTTGGAGGATACCATACCGAATACAGCAGCATGAAACTGGGATTCTACCTGTTCGCGGAATACATTAATATGTTTATCTCCTCCGCGGTCATTTCAACACTTTATTTTGGAGGCTACCACATTCCTTTTGGAGCTCACTTTATTCACAATGCCAATGTACTGGCCATTTTAGGTTCCGTATTTTTATTCGCTAAAATCTTTTTCTTCATATTCGTCTTCATGTGGGTACGCTGGACCTTACCACGTTTCCGTTACGACCAGTTAATGAATTTAGGATGGAAAATATTAATTCCTTTATCATTAATCAACATAGCAATTACAGGAACAATTATGTACCTGACGGGGAGAATACATTAGTTTTGAATAAAGTATAATAACGCTGTAAATAGTAGACGGTAAAAACCAGTAGATGCTAACCAACAGATCTCAAACAGTAGCAAAAAAGGAAATGACCCTCGTCGAGCGTCTTTATCTGCCAGCTATTTTGCATGGCATGAAGATCACCGTGAGCCATTTCTTCAAAAAGAAAGTCACCATCAATTACCCGGAAGAAAGACGCGAGTTTGCCAAAGTCTACCGCGGGCAGCACGTTTTGAAGCGCGATGACAAAGGTGCCGAACGTTGCACTGCCTGTGGCTTATGTGCTGTGGCATGTCCGGCAGAAGCCATTACAATGGTAGCTTCTGAACGCAAAAAAGGAGAAGAAAATCTATATAGGGAAGAAAAATATGCCAGCGTTTACGAAATCAATATGCTGCGCTGCATATTCTGTGGATTATGCGAAGATGCATGCCCCAAGGAAGCAATATTTTTGACCGACCGGATTGTCCCCTCCACCTTCGATCGGGGCTCGAACATTTATGGGAAAGACATACTGGTTGAAACAATGGAGAAACGAATAGATATAAGCCCAAGGCAGACAAAAGAAGTATTGGACTTTAAAACACACAAAGAATACGCTCATAATAAATTATAAAATGACCCATTACTGGTTTTACCTTCTTTCCTTCATAGCAATCATAAGTGCCTTCATGGTTGTGGTTTCTAAAAATCCGGTAAACAGTGTTTTGTTCCTGATTCTTACCTTCTTTGCCATTGCCGGACACTACGTATTATTAAATGCACAGTTCCTTGCTGCCGTTCACATCATCGTTTACGCAGGAGCCATTATGGTGTTGTTTCTTTATGTCATTATGATGATGAATTTCAAAAAAGAATCCGAACCCAGTAAAACAACACTTTCACAATTTATAGCCACCATTGCCGGAGGTATTTTACTGGTCACCTTGACAGGAGCGCTTCGTTTTTATGACATGCCGGCGATGGCTGGTCACGCTGACCCGGGCGCAGGTTTAGTCGGAACGCTGGGAAAAGTACTGTTCAACAAATTTTTATTGCCCTTTGAAATTTCCTCACTGCTCTTTTTGGCAGCGATGACAGGAGTAGTATTACTTGGTAAAAGAAACAGCAATACGAATTAACATGCAAACGCTGCACAACATACCTATCAATATGTATATCCTGCTAAGCTCGGTGCTTTTCTGCATAGGCGTATTCGGAGTACTGCTCAGGAGAAATGCCATTATCATTTTTATGTGCGTCGAACTCATGCTGAATGCAGTTAATTTATTACTGGTTGCCTTCTCCACCTATTTAGGTGATACCCAGGGACAGGTATTCGTATTTTTTATCATGGCAGTTGCAGCAGCGGAAGTCGCTGTCGGACTGGCTATATTAACCATGATCTATCGCAACACTGGATCAGTTGATATTGAAGTATTAAATAAATTAAAAAATTAATGTACGTTTTGAATAATTAAAAACTAAAAAATTATACAAATGAAATTTTTCAGAACAATTCCAAAACCAACAATTTAACTCGGCACAGATTTTTTAATTTATGATTCATTTTACCCCATTAATTCCCTTACTACCCTTAATCGGGTTTATCATCATTGGGCTATTCGGGAAAACACTTTCAAAAAATACTTCCGGCCTTATCGCCTGTACGACAATCGCCATAGCCTTCATCCTGTCATTAGCTGTATTCTTCCAGGTACGTACAATCGAAGCGCACACAGTTACAATCAATCTCTTTGACTGGATTTCATCCGGCAATCTTCACATTCCTTTTTCATTTTTAATGGACCCCCTCTCCTCCCTGTTTTTACTGATCATCACTGGAGTCGGTTTTCTGATTCATGTGTATTCTATGGGTTACATGAAAGGAGATGAAGGATTCTCCCGCTTCTTTGCCCAGCTCAACCTTTTTGTATTCTTCATGCTGTTGCTGGTATTAGGCTCCAACTACCTGATCATGTTTGTTGGCTGGGAAGGTGTAGGACTTTGCTCCTACCTGCTCATAGGATTCTGGTACAAAAACACAGCCTTCAATAATGCAGCGAAAAAAGCATTCATCATGAACCGAATAGGAGATCTTGGATTCCTGCTCGGCATTTTCCTTATTTTTATGACATTCGGCAGCATCAGTTATGCAGAAGTATTCGCTCAGGCAAAATTCTTTAGTTCCGAAAGACCTGTTATTACTGCTATCACCTTATTATTATTCATCGGAGCAATGGGCAAAAGTGCCCAGTTGCCCCTGTACACCTGGCTTCCCGATGCAATGGCCGGACCCACTCCCGTATCCGCATTAATACATGCAGCCACTATGGTAACCGCAGGGATCTATATGATCGCCCGTTCGAATATTTTATATACACTTGCCCCTTTTTCTATGGGAGTAGTAGCATTGGTTGGTGTGCTCACCTCTCTGTTTGCTGCCTCCATCGGCCTGTTCCAGAACGACATCAAAAAAGTACTGGCCTACTCAACGGTTAGTCAGTTAGGATTGATGTTTTTGGCGCTCGGCGTAGGGGCCTTTTCCACAGGTGTCTTCCATGTGATGACTCACGCTTTCTTCAAAGCATTGTTATTTCTGGGAGCAGGAAGCGTTATTCACGCCATGAGCGGAGAACAGGACATTCGGAAAATGGGAGGTCTGAGAAAACACCTTCCCGTAACGTATATGACTTTTCTTATTGCGACCTTAGCCATCTCAGGAATATTCCCCTTTGCGGGTTTCTTTTCAAAGGATGAAATTTTAGCCCATACTTTTGAGCACAATAAAGTCCTTTGGTTTCTGGCCAGCATTGCCTCCGCCATGACAGCTTTCTACATGTTCCGTTTGTTATACCTTACCTTCTTCACTGAATTCCGCGGAACCAAAGAACAGGAACATCACCTGCATGAGAGTCCGAAATCCATGACCATACCATTAATTGTACTTGCCCTGCTTTCTATTGCCGGAGGCCTTGTTGGGATACCCGAGGTTTTTCATGCCCCCCATTTACTTCAGGAATTTCTCTCGCCTGTTTTCGCAGATTCAGATATGAAAACCCTTCCTTCTTCAGCCGGACAAGGCACTGAAATTACCTTGATTCTGGTTGCTTTAGGAATTGCTGTCGCAATGATCTGGCTGGCCTGGAATTATTTTGTAAAAATGGGAAAACGCCCTGCCGAAGAAGCAGAAGAAATCAACCCCGCACAAAGAGTAGTGTACAACAAATATTATGTAGACGAAATTTATTCAACCCTCTTTACCAAACCGCTGGATTGGATATCGGACAAATTGTACCGCTTTATGGAATTACGTTTTGTGGATGGTATCGTAAATGCTGTTGGTACCGGAGTCAATTGGAGCAGCCGTACACTGCGCCTGATTCAGACCGGAAGCATTGAATTTTATTTATTGATGATGGTTCTAAGTATTGCCTTGATTTTATTTATTAAGTAAGTTAAAGATGAAATTCATCCATTAAGCATTATGCACAATTATATTTCCAATTATTTAGAAGCTTACAGTTATTCACTTTTACTATTTATTTCATTAAGCGAATGATTATTTTATTACTCATATTATTCCCCTTAGCTGCTTCACTGCTTTTGGTTTTCTCCGGAAAAGAAACAGCCAAAAAACCGGCCTTTTTAATTTCACTCATTGAGCTGGCATTTACTTTCTATGCGTATTACCTCATCCGCATGGAACCAGCGTCTTCAGCACTCAGCTTCAACACGCCCTGGATTGCTTCACTCGGAATAAATTTCAAACTGACCTGTGATGGTATCAGCATGGTATTGGTTTTACTCACCAACATTTTAGTGCCCCTGATCATCCTTTCCTCCTTTAGTAAAGAATACAAAAACTCAAATGCGTTTTATGCCCTGATACTGTTCATGCAAATGGCCCTGATTGGAGTCTTCACAGCCATGGACGGATTTTTGTTTTACATATTCTGGGAACTGGCGCTGTTGCCGATTTATTTTATTTGTTTGCTCTGGGGAGGAGAAGACCGGATGCGCATCACTTTCAAATTTTTCGTCTATACATTGGCAGGTAGTTTATTCATGCTCGTCGCGCTTATTTTCTTATACCAGCACACTGCGGGCCCTGCACATTCCTTTGACATCAACGCACTCTACGCAGCAGGCAATTCATTGGAAGCAAAACCCCAGGCCTTTGTCTTTTGGTGCATGTTCCTTGCCTTTGCAATCAAAATGCCAATTTTTCCCTTCCACACATGGCAACCCGAAACCTATTCAACCGCTCCGGCACAAGGCACTATGCTGCTTTCAGGCATTATGCTAAAAATGGGAACCTACGGATTACTGCGCTGGTTAATGCCAATGGTACCAATCGGAATAGCCCAATGGGGAGAAACAGCCATCATTCTTTCAGTGATTGGCATTATTTATTCCTCCTGCATTGCGCTCGTTCAGAAAGACATGAAGCGCCTTATTGCCTATACTTCTATTGCGCACGTCGGCCTTATTGCCGCCGGAACTATGGCATTCAATGTACAAGGTTTTCAGGGAGCACTCGTCCAGATGTTTTCTCATGGGATAAACGTAGTTGGATTATTCTTCGTTGTAGATATTATCAGTTCACGGACACATACAAGAGACATAGCACAATTAGGAGGTATCCGCAATTCAGCTCCAAAATTTGCAATAGCATTTCTGTTCATATTGCTCGGCAGCATTGCCCTGCCACTGACTAATGGCTTTATCGGTGAATTTTTATTGCTGAGTGGCCTATACCAATACAATGCCTGGATTACAGCAATAGCAGGACTATCTGTTATTCTTGGCGCTGTTTACATGCTGCGGTTTTATCAAAATTCCATGCTTGGAGAAACCAATGCCCTTACTGCCCCCTTCATCGATTTAACATCAAATGAAAAAGCTGTTTTAATCCCATTAATTATTCTGGTAGTTGGTTTAGGCATTTACCCAAAACCGTTATTGGACCTCACCGGACCTGCAGTACAGCAATTAATAAATACAGTAAACGTCATCAAACCATAATTATGAATTCTTCAACGATAACTGATAACCAATAACTGACAATGATAACTGATTTATTCGCTCGCTCATTGATTTTGGAGCTCATGAATGTTTCACATTTCCGATCACTTTTGACTAAAATATGATTACACTTTTTATAATATCCCTTCTTGGAATCATTGCCCTCCTGGCCGAAATACTGAATTTCAGGAAACTACTCCCTGTAATTACTTTATTCGGAATACTGGCAGCAATAGCCGCCTCCGTAGCAGAATGGAATAATCCGATGATCATACCCGCCTTCAACAACATGTTGGTATTTGACAACTATGCGCTGGCGTTCAGTATAAGTCTTTGCCTCATAACTTTCTTATGGTTCCTGATGGCACATCACTACCTCGAAATAGAAACAGCGCTCTCGGATCACTATGCATTGATACTCTTTTCACTTGCAGGAGCCATTGTCATGACTGCCTTTGGCAACTTAGTCATGCTTTTCCTTGGAATGGAAATTTTATCCATTCCGCTTTATATTCTTGCAGGAAGTCGCAAAACCGATCTTTCCTCCAACGAAGCCGCCTTCAAATACTTTTTACTCGGAGCCTTTTCTGCAGGATTTTTATTGTTTGGTATTACCTTGATTTATGGCGCAACCGGAACCTTCCAGCTCAGCCAAATGAACCAATACATTACCCAGCACGCAAACGAAATGCCGGCCTTCTTTTACGCGGGTATTATTCTTATTGTTTCCGGCCTGGCATTCAAAGTTTCCGCCGCACCCTTTCACTTCTGGGCCCCTGACGTATACCAGGGTTCACCCAATATGATAACCGCATTCATGTCCACCATCGTCAAGATAGCAGCCTTTGCAGGATTCTACCGCTTGTTCAGCACCTGTTTTGCATCTGTTGAAAGTTCCTGGTCTCAGGTGGTATGGATCATTGCAGTCATCACATTGCTGCTGGGCAACATTACCGCCATTCAGCAACACTCCTTCAAACGCATGCTGGCCTACTCGGGTATTTCACATGCAGGTTATTTGCTGCTTGCCATTCTCGCTATCAACACACAATCAGCCGGAGCCATTTTTCTCTATACACTCGCCTACTCCATTGCAAGCATAGCAGCCTTTGCCGTATTGGAAGAAGTATTCAAACTAAAAGGGAATGACGGAATTTCGGCGTTTAACGGGCTCGCCAAACGCAATCCGCTTCTGGCTTTTACCCTCACCATCTCCATGCTATCCCTTGCAGGCATACCACCAACTGCTGGATTTTTTGCCAAATATTACATTTTCAATACTGCCCTTAGCAACGGGTATTTCTGGCTGGTGATTATCGCAGTCATCGCCTCCCTTATAGGGGTTTACTACTACTTCAAACTCATCATAGCTGCCTGGTTCAAACCGGCTGATGACGAAACACTTATACAGCTAAGTTTCATGCACAAACTACTCCTTGTGCTGACCATCCTGCTCACCCTTGCACTTGGCCTGTTCCCTGGATATATTCTCACCTTATTCTCATAGGCTGAAGGACGCTGCGTATTACATTATTGATCCTGATGCATTGGTACGTAAATCTTCCTGCAAAATTAAGAAAAGACTTGCCGGGGGATTAAGGGTTTACAACAAAAGAACGTAGCTGGAGTGGACTAAAAAACCGAATATTACTTCAAAAGCTTCTTGAGAATAATTTTACTGCCTTATTAGAGATTATACCTAATAAGATAGTAAGGGCTTAGAGTTTTGAATGAGTCAGGTGGTTTACCAGGGTCACTTCACGAAACGTGTACAGGTATTATAAAGGTCTTCAAATTTGACTAAATTAGCTGAGAAACAAAATAAATTCCAATGATAAAAAAGATACTTTCCCTTCTGGTCTTTTCTTTGGCTCTTCTGAATGTTCAATCATTTGCAGGGTCGCCCACCATTAGTTCATTCAGCCCTTCAAGTGGTTCTGTTGGAACATTGGTTACTATTGTCGGCACTAATCTTGGAAGTCCGACTGCTTTTACTATAGGGGGAGTTAATGCAATACTGGTTTCTGACACATCTGTAATAGTATCAAATAAAGGAGATACATTAGTCGGTCTTATAATGCCTGGGGCTGTGACAGGTACTCTATCAATTACTACGGCCGGCGGCACTGTGATAAGTGGAAGTAATTTTACGATAACAGCAACACCTTATCCAGGGCTACAACAAGGAAATAAACTGGTTGGAACAGGAGCAATTGGAACAGCAAATCAAGGCTATTCTGTTTCCATTTCAGCCGATGGAAATACTGCTATAGTGGGAGGCAATGGTGATGATAACAGCTATATTGGAGCTGCCTGGGTTTACACCCGTTCTGGTGGAGTCTGGACTCAGCAGGGAAATAAATTGATTGGCACAGGGGCTGTAGGAAAAGCCTATCAAGGCTACTCTGTTTGCATTTCTGCTGATGGGAATACTGCCATTTTTGGAGGTGAGAATGATAATAGTGGTGCAGGAGCAGCATGGGTATTTACCCGTTCGGCAGGAACATGGACACAGCAAGGGAATAAATTGGTGGGCACAGGAGCTATAGGAAAAGCTAAACAAGGCTGGTCTGTTTCCATTTCAGCAGATGGAAATACTGCTATAGTTGGAGGCAGTGCTGATAATAGTAATATTGGGGCAGTGTGGGTTTATATACGTTCAGGTGGAGTGTGGACACAGCAAGGTAATAAATTGGTAGGTACAGGGGCTGTAGGACAATCATATCAGGGAACTTCTGTTTCCATTTCAGCCGATGGAAATAATGCTGTTTTGGGAGGGTATTATGATAATAGCGGTATAGGGGCTGCCTGGGTTTACACTCGTTCAGGCGGTGTATGGACGCAACAGGGAAATAAATTGGTTGGTACAGGGGCTATTGGAACAGCAAATCAAGGCCATTCTGTTTGTATTTCAGCGGATGGGAATACTACCATAGTGGGAGGATATTATGATAACAGTAATATTGGAGCTTCGTGGGTTTATACCCGCTCAGGGGGTGTCTGGACTCAACAGGGGAATAAATTGGTTGGTACAGGTGCCATTGGTTCAACGGTCTACCAAGGCTCAGCTGTTTCTATTTCAGCCGATGGGAATACTGCTGTTTTGGGAGGATATTATGACAATAGCGGAATAGGAGCTATTTGGGTTTACACTCGTTCAGGCGGTATATGGACACAGCAAGGGAATAAATTGATTGGTACAGGATGGGTACGTTATCCATTTCAAGGTTTTTCTGTTTCCATTTCTACTGATGGGTATACAGCTTTAGTAGGAGGAGGAGATGATAATAGTAAAATAGGAGCAGCCTGGATATTTGTTCCCTGCATTAGCCCCACAATTCCTATCCTGGGCACTTCTTCTTCAGCCAATTGTGGCACACAAACTACTACCCTTAATATTTTGACAGGAACGCTAAATAATTCAACAAGCTGGCAATGGTATAGCGGTAGCCCGGGTGGAACAAGTGTTGGCAGCGGAACATCAATTGCAGTTTCGCCTTCTGTTACAACCAAATATTATGCAAGAGGAGAAGGCTGTGGAGCACCTGGACTTTGTGACAGTGTTACTATAACTGTAAACCCAATTCCAACAGTTATGGCTAATGAAGTGTCAAGAGTAACCTGTTACGGAGGAGCCAATGGTAGTGCAACAGTGAGCGTTACAGGAGGTACTCTCAATTATACCTACTTATGGTCTAATGGAATTTCTGGTGTAACAGGCATTAGCGGGCTTACAGCAGGTACTTATACGGTTTCTGTAACGGATGCGAAAGGGTGTACCAATAGTTCCACCATTTCTATTTCTGCAATTAATTTATTGCCAGATACTCCCGCAATCTGTTCCGTTACTGTGGATACACTCTCTAAATACAATATCATTATCTGGAATAAACCTGTTAATTCTTTTATGAGATATTATCTTATTTACCGGGATACTGCTAATAATGCTTACGGACTGATTGGGAAAATCCCTTTTAGCGCTCTCAGCCAATTTACTGATACTGTTCGTTCAAAATATGCCGCCAACGGAGACCCAAATATTTCATCCTGGCAATATAAAATTGCTGTAGAGGATTCCTGTGGAAATATAAGTGCATTGAGTCCCTATCACAAGACGTTATTCATGCAAAATAGCAGTGGCAATTTTAGTTGGAATAATTACCTGATTGAAGGGCAAGCCGTGCCTATTCCTGAACTTTCAAATTATCTGTTCCAGCGGGACAGCATCTCAAACGGGAATTTCAAAACTATTGCAACCCTTAGTGCTTCCTCCACAGCTTATACTGACCCACAATACGCAACCTATGTAAATACTGCATCCTGGAGGGCTATTACAGCATGGAGTATTTCATGTACACCGACCGCAAGGATGGAATCTTCATACAGCACAACAAAATCGAATGTAAAGACGAATGCCGGAATAGCAACGGGATTAGCAAAACAGTTGTTCTTAGAATCAGTTAAGTTATTTCCAAATCCGACAGATAATGTTTTTGATCTTGAATTTCCGGGTGGATATAAATCTTATCAAATCAGTATATTCAACCTGCTTGGAGATATAGTATTTACAAAAGAAATCAGCGGTTCTTCTTCTGTAAATAATAAATACATTGAAACAATTGATGTGAGCAGGTTTGCTAAGGGTATGTATTCCTTGTCTATTCAAACTGAAACGATGAAAGTATTCAAAAAGCTGGTGGTCCAGTAGTTAGTTAGTCATGAAGGTAAATACAGCTTTGTTAAAAGTACAGTACAAAAAAGTTCCCTAATGAAAATTTTTAAAGCAATTAAATTTCTTTTTTTTGCATTGATATTCACTGCTGATGTTTTGCAAGCCCAAACTCCCATCATCACTTCATTCAGTCCTGCAAGTGGTTCCGTCGGCACATTGGTTACTATTGTCGGAAAAAATTTGGGAAAGCCAACAGCTTTTACAATAGGTGGAGTACACGCTATAGTTGTTTCCGACACATCAATATTGGTTTCAAATTACGGCGATACATTAGTTGGTTTGGTAATGCCAGGCACTGTAACTGGTATCATTTCTGTTAAAACCGGGAATGGTACAGGGACAAGCACAGGTAATTTTACAGTTACAAAAGGTCTGGTTCCTTCTCTCCAGCAGGGAAATAAATTGCTCGGTACCGGGACTATCGGATCCATTGTTTATCAGGGTAGTTCAGTTGCTGTTTCGGCTGATGGGAATACCGCAATTGTAGGTGGATCAGCTGATAATAACGGAATTGGTGCAGCATGGGTTTATACCCGCTCAGGGGGAGCATGGACACAACAGGGAAACAAGTTGATCGGTACAGGAGCTGTTCCCGCTTCTGTCGGAGTTGATCAGGGCTGGTCTGTTGACATTTCAGCAGATGGGAATACTGCAATCGTTGGAGGATTTATGGATAATAACCAAACAGGTGCAGCCTGGATTTTTAGCCGCTCCGGTGGAATATGGACTCAGCAAGGGAATAAATTAGTCGGTACAGGAGCCATGGGTATAGCAGAACAGGGATATGCTGTTTCGATTTCAGCTGATGGGAATACGGCTGTGCTGGGGGGGCCATTTGATGATAATAGCAGTACTCAAAATGGAGGGAAAGGAGCTGTCTGGATTTTTACACGATCCGCTGGAGTATGGACTCAGCAGGGGAATAAGTTAACCGGCACCGGGAGTTTGGGTTCTTATGTTTCTCAGGGAGGATCCTTGTCCTTATCTGCAGATGGTAATACCTTAATCGTCGGGGGATCTAATGATAATTTTGATAGTCTGATCAATACATCGATAGGGGCGGCCTGGGTTTTTTTCCGTTCCGGTGGAGTGTGGGCTCAGCAAGGGAATAAGTTAACCAGTGCAGAGTCTGATACAGCAGCGTTCGGATGTTCTGTGTCCCTTTCTGCTGATGGGAATACGGCGATAATCGGAGGGGATCTGGATAGTAACTTTGCAGGGGCTGCATGGGTTTTCATCCGTTCTGGAGGAATCTGGGTACAACAGGGAGGTAAATTGGTGGGCACAGGGGCAATAGGAACCGGAGCAGGTGCACAACAAGGTTCCTCTGTATCCATTTCGGCCGATGGAAATACCGCCGCAGTTGGTGGAAATGGAGACGATGGTTTTACAGGTGCGGTATGGATTTATGGCCGTTCGGCTGGGGTATGGGCCCAACAGGGAAGCAAACTGACCGGGGCAGGGTATATAGGGGCACCCGTCCAGGGCTCTTCTGTTTCTATTTCTTCCGATGGAAGTACGCTTATTGAGGCAGGTTATCAGGATAATAATAATGCCGGGGCGGCCTGGGTTTTTGCACCTTCCTGTTCCGGCCCAACTATTCCGACCCTCAGTACCCCCAATCCACTTATTTGCAATGGACAAAGCGCCACATTAAATATTCAAGCAGGGACGTTAAATGGTGCGACGGCCTGGCAATGGTTCAGCGACAGCTGTGGAGGAAAGAGCGCAGGAAGCGGAACAGTCATTCATGTTACACCCGGATCAACCACCACCTATTATGCAAGAGGAGAGGGCTGCGGAATACCAGGTTCCTGCGGTAGTATTGCGGTGGCAGTGACACCTTTGCCAGCTATACCTGCTATTTGTTCTGTCACAGTGGATTCGCTCTCGAAATATAATAGTATCATGTGGGCCAAGCCAGTCAGCTCTTCCATCAAAAGTTTTTTGATTTACCGTGATACAGCCAATAATGCTTATGGAAAAATCGGGGAAGTTCCTTACTCTGCGCTCAGTCTGTTTACAGATACAACCCGTCTCCTTTTTGCCGCGAACGGCGACCCCAATCTGTCTTCCTGGAGATATAAAATAGCTGTCAAGGATACATGCGGTACTATCAGCGCTTCAAGTCCTTATCATGAAACTTTATTTATGCAGAACAATACCGGCAATTTCATTTGGAATAATTACCTGATTGAAGGGCAATCCGTTCCTATTCCGGAGCTTTCCAACTACCTTTTTCAGCGAGACGATTTATCAAACGGAAATTTCAAAACCATTGCAACTCTGAGTGCTTCTTCCACAGCGTATACCGATCCTCAATATACGACTTATAAAAGCACTGCATCCTGGAGGGCAATTACAGCATGGAGCATTACCTGCACTCCGGCTGCAAGGATGGAAGCTTCATACAGCACAACAAAATCGAATGTAAAAACCTCAGGCATGGCAGCGGGAATAGAAAATCAATCATTTATTCAGTCAGTTAATATCTACCCTAACCCAGCAAGAAATGAATTTAATCTTGAGTTTTTCGCCGGATATAAAAAGTATCAAATAAAAATATACAACCTGCTGGGAGAAATAGTTTACATAAAGGAAATAAGCGATTCTTACGCAGGGAACTTCAAATACACCGAAAAAATAGATGTGAGCGGGTTTGATGCTGGTGTCTATTCTTTGTCCATTCAAACAGAAACACTGAAAGTTTTCAAGAAGTTTATAATTCAGTAGTTTTACTGATAGTATGAGAAGCGTATTGAGTTGCTTGGTGTTATTTTTCGTTTGTTCAGTCATTTACGGGCAAAAGATAAAGCTGGATTCACTTTGGGCGGTATACAATAACTCTGCCCAATCAGACACTTCCCGCCTCAAAGCCATTCACGATATTGCCAGGAGTTATCAAAATAATAATCCTGATACTGCAATTATTATTGCAGAGCGGGAAATTCAACTTGCAGAAAAGGCCAGGCAGAAAAAGTACCAGGCTAACGCCTTGAATACAATTGGGACAGCCTACTGGAATGAAGGGAATTACTCCAGGGCGCTCGATTATTATTTACAGGCTTTGCAAATAAGGGAAGAGACTAAAGATAAAAAAGGTGTTGGGGGTTGCTATGGAAATATCGGGAACGTTTATTACCTGCAGGCGGATTACCCCAAAGCCCTGGAGTATTATTTTAAGGGATTAAAAATTGGCGAAGAGCTGAGGGATAAAAATGGAACCGGGCTTTGCTTAACTAACGTGGGGGTAGTTTATTTTGATCAGGGGGATTATCAAAAGGCACTGGAATATGCTTCTAAAGCCTTGCTTGTTTATCAGGAACTTGGTGATAAGGATGGCATACAGAATTGTTATAATAATATCGCCAGCATTTATGGAAGGAAGTCGGATTACTATAACGCACTGGATTATTATTTTAAGGCACTGAAAATATGTCAGGAAATCAACAATAAGGAGGGCGTGGGACTTAGCTACTCCAATATTGGGATTATGTATCAGGATCTTAAGATGTACCCGAAGGCACAGAATTATTTTCAAATGTCTTTAAGCGTGTATAAAGAGATTGGAGGGAAGGGTGGAATGGGCTTCTGCTACAATAATCTGGGCGGACTTTTCACAAAAATAATAAAGTATGAACTGGCAATACAGTATTGTGATTCCAGCCTTAAAATAACAAAGGAACTTGGCGACCTTAATGAACAGCTTAAATCATACGAAATTTTATCCGAGGTTAACTCAAAAACAGGCAACTACAAAAAGGCTTTTGAGAGCCATGTCAAATGGAAGCTATTAACGGACAGCATTTTTAGCACTGATAAAAACAAGCAGATGGGTGATTTAAAAACCAGTTTTGCTGTGGAGAAGAAAGAAGCGGAGATGAAAATCATTGCAAAGGAGGAAAAAAAGAGACAGCGGACCATCGTATTGGCTGTGGCTGGTATATTGGTGATTGTACTGGTATTTTCTTTCTTTCTTTATCGCAGGTTTAAATTGACCCAGAGACAGAGGGATATTATCGTAAGCCAGGTTGAAATGGTCGAGCAGCAGAAAGAAGAGGCCGAAAAGCAACGAGGAGTGGCCGATGAAAAGAGGAAGGAAATTGTTGACAGCATCCATTACGCTAAACGGATACAGGATGCTTTGATGAAAGAACAGGAGGATGTTAGTTTGCATTTGCCTGAACACTTTATTTTGTTTAAACCCAAAGACATAGTAAGCGGTGATTTTTACTGGTCTTTTGAAAAACAACATTGTTGGTACATAGCAGCAGCAGATTGTACAGGGCATGGTGTGCCAGGCGCATTTTTGACCATGCTTGGCACTTCCTTTTTAAATGAGATAAATTCAGTTCAGGAATTATTACAGCCGGCGGAAATTCTAAATCAACTTCGGGAAAGGATAATAAAAGAGCTGCACCAAACCGGCAAGGCTGGGGAATCGAAAGATGGAATGGATATTTCTTTGATACAATTAAATCTGGAAACAAAAGAAGTGCAATGGGCAGGTGCCAATAATTCGCTTTACCGTGTACTAAAAGGTGAATTAGTTGAAACCAAAGCCGACAAACAGCCGATTGGTTATGCGGATAACCTTAGACCTTTTACAAACCATTCTTTCCAAATGGGAGACGGTGAGACTATTTATATTTTCAGCGATGGTTATGCCGATCAGTTCGGTGGGCCTCATTCCAAAAAGTTCATGTCTAAGCAAATGAAGGAAACTTTTACTGGAATTGCAGATCTGGAATTGGCGGTGCAGAAGGAAAAATTAAGTAAGATTTTTGAGGACTGGAAGGGGGATTTGCAGCAGATTGACGACGTGTGTGTGATTGGGATAAAGATTTAAGGGTGAATTTTACGCAGCAAACAACAAGCCGGAAATTCCATACTGTTTTTTGAATTGGAAGATGAACCAATAGACCGCCTCAATGTGAAAATTCAGGTCGTGATATACATAATTTCCCTACATTTAAAAAAAATCTAAATCCCTATGTCTGCCAGCCTAAAAAAAACAGCCCTCGCGCTTTTCATGTTCACCTCCCTCACTTTCTCATTTGCCCAAACGGCAGATGAAATAATTAATAAACACATTTCCGCAATGGGAGGAAAAGAGAAACTCGCTGCTTTAAAAACCTTGAAAATAACCGGCAGTACTCAGGGTGGCCCCGGAATCGAATTTCCTACCAGCATTGTCCAGGTAGATGGAAAATCCAGCCGCATGGAGCTCACTGTTCAGGGCATGACCATGATGCAGGTTGTGGACGGAGACAGTGGCTGGTACATCAGTCCCTTTGAAGGAAAGAAAGATGCCGAACGCATGGATCAGGAAATGATCACAAGTGAGAAGGAAGGATTAGACCTCGCAGGAGATCTGTTTAACTACAAGGCCAAAGGTCATAGCGTCGAATACCTTGGCAAGGAAGACATGGAAGGCTCAGATACCTATAAACTAAAACTTACCAAAAAAAGTGGCAGCGTGCATTTCCTTTACCTCGATGCTTCCAATTATTACCTGCTGAAAGAAACGGTCAAAGAAAAATTCAAAGACAAAGAAGTCGAATCAGAAAGTCTTTTCTCCAATTACAAAACAGAGAATGGCTACACCTTTCCATATGCACAGGAAACCAGGGAAAAAGGTGCCAGCTCAGGACAAACGTTTACAATCACAAAATATGCTATCAACCCTGTAATTGATCCGGCTATTTTTAAAATGCCAAAACCTGCAGCAAAAACAACGGAAACCAAAACACCAGCTGCAAAATGAAAAATAATTTTCTTCCGGTGTTCACAAAACTGCCTCCATTTACAAACTTCGGACTATTCACAGGCCTCCGCATATCCAAAGCACTCCTGATAGCCCCATACCTGATGATGAACATAGGTTTATCAGCCCAAGGCACCGCAAAAATTACTTCTGCAACTTTAGGTATGATGGAAGCCCGTCACATAGGGCCCGCTGTTATGGGCGGCCGTATCACAGCCATCGAAGGCGTTAACAAAGATCCTCGCATTATCTACATCGGAACAGCCGGAGGTGGAGTCTGGAAAACAACCACTGCCTGCAATCAGTTCAAATCCATTTTTGATAAATACACCCAATCCATAGGGGCTTTAGCCATTGATCAAAATCACCCCGACACCGTCTGGGTCGCAACAGGAGAATCGAACATGCGTAATTCAGTTTCAATCGGGACCGGTTTATACAAGACTACTGATGGAGGGGAAAATTGGGTAAAGATGGGCTTGGACAGTTCAGAGCACATCAGCAGAATTGTCATTGATCCTACCAACTCAAATATCGTTTATGTGGCCGTGCCCGGACATTTATGGAATGACAACAGCGCACGCGGACTTTTCAAAACAACAGACGGGGGCAAAACCTGGGAGAAAATTTTATACATAGATGCAAAAACAGGATGTGCAGAAGTACTGATCGATCCAAAAAATCCTTCCACCCTTTATGCATCCACCTGGCAGTTTCGTAGGACACCCTATTCCTTCAGTTCAGGCGGCAAAGGCAGCGGCATCTACAAAAGTACAGATGCCGGAAAAACCTGGAAAAAAATTCAGACCGGCTTGCCCGCCGGCGAATTTGGCCGTGTAGCAATGACTCTTGCTCCAAGTGATCCAAAGAATTTATTTGCAATTGTAGAATCCGAAAAAACGGCCCTTTACCTTTCCACCAATGGAGGTGACAGTTGGAAAGAACAAAGCAGCACATCCAATGTGGACGCCAGACCATTTTATTTCAGCACCATCGTGGTGGATCCGCTCAATGCCCAACACGTTTACCGCCCGTCCTTCAGTTTTTCAAGCAGTGATGACGGAGGTTTATCCTTCAAGGAAGAAGGCAACTCAGGCGGATGGGTTCATTCCGACATGCACGCGCTGTGGATCAACCCCAACAATACTTCTCACATGCTTTTGGGCACGGATGGAGGCGTGTACATTTCACTCGACAGAGGAAATACATGGGACTACCTGAACAAAATTCCGGTATCTATGTTTTATCACGTTGCAATAGACGACCAGCTTCCATACAATATATATGGCGGCTTGCAGGATAATGGATCCTGGAAAGTACCTTCACAATGTGAAGGGGGAATCAAAAACGGGGACTGGCGCAATGTAGGCGGAGGAGACGGATTCTGGGTGCAGCCGGATGGAGTGAATCCCAATATAGTTTATAGCGAATACCAGGGAGGCAAGGTAAGCCGCATTAATATAAAGACCAATGAAGCGAACGACATCCAGCCCTACCCCCTTGCCGGAGAACCTAAACTGCGGTTCAACTGGAACACACCAATATTAAGGAGCCCAACAAATCCTAAAACCCTTTACATAGGTGCCCAATACCTTTACCGCAGTCATAATCAGGGAACCACCTGGGAAAAAATATCTCCCGACCTCACCACCAATGATCCAAAAAAACAAAAACAGGAAGAATCCGGAGGCTTAACGGTTGATAATTCATCAGCCGAAAATCACTGTACCATATTTTCCATTTGCGAATCTCCCCTTGATGAAAATTTAATCTGGGTAGGAACCGATGACGGAAATATTCAGGTCACTGCAGATGCAGGAAAAACCTGGGCTAAAGTAAATCAAAACATCAAAGGCTTCCCCGCTTCCATGTGGGTCAGCAGTATTGAACCTTCCAGATACAACAAGAACACGGTATATGTCACATTGGACAATCATACCTATGGCGACCCTAAGACCTATCTCTTCAGATCCACCGATCTTGGAAAAACCTGGAAGTCGCTTGTAACAAGTGATATCGCCAATGTGGGCTATGCACATAAAATCAAAGAAGACATACAGGAACAAAAATTATTGTTTCTTGGAACCGAAATGGGTTTATATGCAAGTTTTGACGCAGGAGAAAGCTGGATTCAGATGAATGCCAAAATACCAAATGCAGCAGTTAGGGATATTCAGATTCATCCCGGATCCAACGATCTCATTCTCGCCACACATGGAAGGGGAATACTCATCGTCGACGACATTTCACCTCTGCGTCAGCTTTCAAAAGAAGTGATAGAATCAGAAGCCACCGTATTGCCCACGCGCCCTGCGCTTGTTACCAACGCCAGTTTTGGTTCAGGAGGTTTCGGCAATGCCGGAGAATTTGTAGGGCGTAATCCCAACGAAGAAGCAGTCATAATTTACTATCTCAAGGAAAGAGCAACCACCGGGGATCTGAAAGTAGAATTATTTGACAAGGATGGAAAATTCATCTACACCTTACCCGGAACAAAACGCAAAGGCCTCAACAAACTCACCTGGAACATGCATGTAAAACCGCCAAAAGTAGCTTCCGGAGCCAAAATTAATTACGGAGGATTTGTAGGGCCACTCGTTCAGCCCGGAACCTATACCGTAAAATTGACTAAAGGAGACAAAACATTTACAGGAAAAATTGAGTTGATCCTGGATCCCAAATCAGAACACAGTGCAGCCGATCGCGACCTGCAATTCAAAACAGTAACCCAGCTTTTCAAAATGCAGGAAGATCTGGCCGTTCTTGACAAGCAGCTGGTGAATCTGAAAGACAGTATAAATGTGAAAGTAAAAAGCCTGAATCCCGGTAATACTGCCCCGGGTAACACGAAACAAGGAAATTCCGCTCAGGAGTCTTTAAAAAAAATTCTCTCCGGCTATGCCGATAAATTAGACAAACTGCACAAAACCCTTATCGCTACAAAAGAAGGAACGGCCATCACCGGAGAAGAAAAAATCGGAGAAAAACTAACCGAACTTTTCGCAGGTGTATCAGGATACGATGGCCGCCCGACCGATTCCCAGCTTGACCGCACAAAAGGCCTGGACAAAGAAATGCAGGACGCCCAAAAAGCTGCCGATGATTTATTCACAAAAGAACTTGCCCTCATCAACGCAGAACTCTCAAAAGAAAAATCACCAGTGCTTATCCTGCCTGCCAGGGGAAAGTTTTAAATCAATAGGTTTCTGGTACTTTCGTGGCCTTAAAAGTGAAACTGCTTTGGACGATTTTATAGAAATGGTGACAATAGTAACCTAAACACCCCAAATTGCAAAGCCGATAATCATCCTGTCAATGGACTAAAAGATGAATGCACGTTTGCCTTGAATTCAGTATATTGCAATGAGAAACTGACCAGCCACTCAGGGTAAAATGAAAACAAAATCAAAAATACCGCTGTTTTGTTTTTCCTCCCTGATGCTTAGCCTAATGGTTAACCTAACGCAAAGCACACTTTCCGCACAAACCTTTCCCACCCCTGCCTCCTTATCCACCGGTCAGGGCGCAATAAATTCCCTTGACCCTACCTGGCTGACTTCCGGTTGGTTTTATAACCCTCCTCCAAATCCAATGGGATTAACGTATAGCTCAGCCTTAATTAACAATAACTGTGCCCCGGGCAATTGGATTGTGCCCGCAAGTTTGCCGCCTCCTGTAAACAACGGAAACTGGATAACAAACCCTTCCTATCCCTGTGCAACAGATACAAGTACAGGCTATATGTATTTCAGGTTACCACTTAATTTACCTGCTGATTGCAATGGAGCAAGTGTAACTGCCGCAGGCAATTTCGTTTTAAACCTTACCGGATATGTGGATAACACCATTTCGGATGTTTTTGTAAATGGCATAAGTACAGGGATAAGCGGAGGGGCCTTTACCGCAGCTACAGGTTTAAATATTACACTCCCGGGGCCCTGGGTAGCCGGCATTAATTACATAGATGTTTGTGTGTTGAATTTTCACGAACCTAATTCCCCGGTAAACCCTTATGGCTTGCTTTTAGTAGCTAATACCAGTGCGGCTAATTCATTTTGCTGTATACCGAACTTAACAGTAAGTACTTCAACAACCTGTTCTGGAAGCAACACTGCCTTAACTGCGAATGGAGGAACCAAATATGTTTGGAATACAGGAGCGACAACCGCTACGATGACAGATGCTCCCTTATTAACAACCGGATATACCGTAACTGTTACAGATGCAAGTAGTTGTGTGAACACAACTGTAACAAGTATTACGGTAAATTCTTTACCCTCTGTCGCAATTTCACCAACCAACCCAACCTGCTCAACAAATAATGGAAGTGCGACAGCCAACGCCACAGGTAGCGCACCTGGTTTTTCATTTCTTTGGTCACCAGGGGGAGCTACAACTCAAACCATAAACAGCCTCGCACCAACAAGCTATAGCGTTACGATAACAGATGCCAACAATTGCACCTCCACCTCCTCAACTATTCTCGCCCAGTTAGCGCCTAAACTCACATTGTCAGCTACAGGAATAAGCACTAAATGCAATGGCAGCTGCGATGGACAGGCAGTGGTCATTCCTGCCGGCGGAACAACTCCTGTCGCTGTCCTTTGGAGCACAGGCAGTACAAACCTGAGTATTAATAATGTTTGTGCCGGAAATGTAACTGTAACCATTACGGATGCAATTGGCTGCCAGCATGATTCCATTTTTGCAGTTCCTCAGCCCGCGTTGATCACAGAAACACTTGGAAGTACCTCAGCCGAATGCAATCTAAACAATGGAAGTGCTGCAGTACTTACCACCATTGGTGGTACAGGCTCCTATACATATAGCTGGAGCAACGGAACAACCGCCCAAACGAACGGCAATATATCACCTGCAACTTATACCCTTACCGTTTCAGATGCAAATGCCTGTACAAGTACCGGTACGGTAACCGTATTAAATACACCTGGGGTAAAAGCTGTCCTGTTGAATACAACCCCGGTCTATTGCAATGGAATGTGTACCGGAAACGCCACTGCTCAGGCAAACGGAGGGACAGCACCCTATACCTATAGCTGGAACAACAACAGTAATAATGATAGTGCTGCAGCTCTTTGCGCGGGAAACTATATCATCACAATTACGGACTCCAGAAACTGTACTTCTACAGTTACAGCAGTAATTACCCAGCCACTGGCATTAACATTGCCTGCCATCACACCCTTTCAGGCGTGCATGGGACAAACCGCAAATTTAACAGCCAGTCCGGAAGGAGGAACCCCGGCCTATACAGTAAACTGGAATCCCGGCAATTTCACCGGGCCCATACTACCTGCATCCTCGCTGAACCCTCAAACGTATACAGTATCAGCCACAGATGCCAGGGGCTGCAACTCACTCACGCAAACGATAACCGTTCATGCAAGCCCCAATGTGAATTTCATTGCCAGTGTTACAAACGGCTGCCCTGTATTGTGTACCACTTTTAGTGATAGGAGCACTGTAACGGCAGATGTCATTACAAATTGGTTATGGACTTTCAGCAATGGAAGCAGTTCAACCAGTCATGACACAGCCATTTGTTTTAACACAGGAATGTATAGTGCCAAATTACAGGTGACAAGTTCCAGCGGTTGCAGTAATATAGACAGTATCGGGAATATGATTACCGTCTGGCCTGATCCTGTAGCTGCATTCACTACCAACCCTGCTGATTTTGAAACCATCGTGAATCCGGTATTTAATTATTCTGATCAGTCCACGGGTGGAGTAACGGGCTGGTTATGGAATTTCGGAGACACGACCGGTACAGACACCCTGCAAAACACTGTTCACAAGTATACAAACATGGGGACCTATTGTACCCTCCTAACAGTAGCGACTATTAATCAATGCAAAGATACCGTAAGTCATTGTGTACATATAATCCCTGATTTTGAATTTTTTATTCCCAACGCTTTTACCCCCAATGGAAATGGCATGAATGAGTCATTCTCTGGTAAGGGCATAGGTATTTCAAGTTATCAGATGCTGGTATTCGACCGCTGGGGTAATATGCTGTTTATGACCCATGACCTAAACCAGGGTTGGAATGGAATGGCCAACGGGGGAACAGAAGTGGCACAGCAGGACGTGTATTCCTATGTAATTGAAATTAAGGACGTCTATAACAAACCACACAAGTACATTGGTACTATTGCATTGATGCGCTGATTAAAACTCCATCTTCAACTGTTTATGTTCCTGCTCCAGATCAAGCAACCATTTCTTCCTCCAGATTCCGCCACCGTACCCCGTCAGATGACCATCAGAGCCAATCACCCGATGGCAAGGCACCACAATTGCAATCCGGTTCATCCCATTTGCCAGAGCCACCGCCCGCACAGCTTTCGGATTATTTACCGCATTGGCTTGCTCCTGATAACTCAAAGTTGCCCCATACGGAATTTTCTGTAATGCATCCCAAACCTGCTGTTGAAAAGCTGTCCCCGGCATAACTAAAGGAAGAGTAAACGCTTTACGCCCACCCTCAAAATATTCATTCAACTGCAGCCTCAATAAACTAAAATGTCTGTTTTCTCCCGGAAGGATAGGCGCATCAAATAGCTTAGTGAGCGTTTTAAATTCCGTCTCCAGCATACGCCTGTCACTAAACTCCAAAAAGCAGATTCCCTGCTCCACAGCACAGGCAAGCATGGTACCCAGAGGTGTCTCAATCGTGGTAGAATCAATTACAGGCTTAGCTTTATTCATTAACTCATTTGTCAGCATAGTTCTAATTACTACCCCAAAATTACACCGAATGCCAAACCCAGACAACCGAAAACTGGACAAGTATATTCTATCCCAATCGCACGCACCTCACATGCCCTTAACACGCCCTTAACATTCTATTAACATTCCCTTAACATTGGCAGCGCATTAACCCCCTATCTTGTCCAAACTACAAATCAACAGTTTCCAGCTATGAGATTCGACGACCTTTTGCAACTTTTCGTCCCAAAGGACAGAGTATTCTTCCCTCTTTTTGTAAAGGACACCCAAAACCTGGTGACAATTTCCAAAACGCTGGTTCAACTAGTGAATTGCGTTGATCCCACCCAAAGACGGGCATTGATTAAAGAAGTTGAGCGGCTGGAACATGTTGGAGACAACATCACGCACGAAATATTCAATGAGCTAAGCACCAATTTCATTACACCATTCGACCGGGAAGACATTCACGCATTGGCATCCTCCATAGACGACATAGCCGACTTTATACATGGATCTTCAAAACGGATTGACCTGTATAAAATTGTAGAAGTATCCCCGGCGATTATCAAGCTGGCCGAATTGATTGAAACATCCGCTCAGGAATTGCACATTGCCGTTTCTGAATTTGGAGGCACAAGAGATTTAAATAAAATCAAAGAGGCCTGTGTCAAAATAAATAGCATAGAGAACCACGCAGACGACGTATTCAACATGGCCATTGCCAATTTATTTGAGCAGGAAAAAGACGCCATCGCGATCATTAAGATAAAAGAAATTTTAGCTGCCCTCGAAACAGCCACGGACAAATGCGAGGATGCAGCCAATGTACTACAAACAATTCTTGTTAAAAACGCTTAAACAGGACGTATGACATTCCTTGTAATTGTTATTATCCTCGCTCTGATATTTGATTTCATAAACGGGTTTCACGATGCCGCCAATTCAATCGCCACCATTGTATCCACAAAAGTCTTGTCTCCCCTCACAGCTGTAATATGGGCCGCCGCGTTTAACCTGATAGCTTATTGGATTTTTGAATTAAAGGTAGCGGATACAGTTTCAAAGACTGTGAAAGTGGAGTATGTAACCCTGGTAGTTGTTTGTGCCGGACTTATCGGATCTATCATCTGGAACCTGATCACCTGGTGGGGGGGCATACCATCCAGCTCCTCCCACACGCTTATTGGGGGTTTCGCCGGCGCAGGAATAGCAAATGCAGGAGGCTTCACTGCCATTCACTGGGAAAAAGTAATGCCGGTTATCTATTTCATTGTGCTGGCCCCGCTTTTGGGGATGCTCTTTTCCATAATCATCAACATGATTACCATTAACATTTGTAAACGTATGAGGCCCTCCAGGGTAGACGCGGTATTCCGGCGGCTACAACTGCTTTCTTCCGCAGCATACAGTCTGGGCCACGGAGGCAATGATGCTCAGAAAGTGATCGGAATAATAGCAGCAGCGCTTGTGTCCAAAGGAATGATAGGCGATATTAAAGAATTACCGCATTGGGTACCTATCGCCTGTTACAGTGCCATTGCGTTGGGCACCATGTTTGGAGGATGGAGAATCGTCAAAACCATGGGACAAAAAATCACCAAGCTTACACCATTCGAAGGATTTAGTGCCGAAACAGCCGGTGCCATTACCCTTTTCTTTACCCAGTATTTTAAGATACCTGTCAGCACGACACATACCATTACCGGAGCCATAGTTGGGGTAGGTGTATCAAAACGTACATCAGCAGTCCGCTGGGGAGTCACCATCAATCTGTTATGGGCCTGGGTGCTCACCATTCCGGTATCAGGCCTGCTTTCCGCACTCATTTTCTTTATACTGAAAGCCTTCATGTAATTTTAATTTATTTTTCCTATACTTGCTTCACATTCACGGAACAATTAAATTTATTAAAAACCAAAAACCTACAAAACCATGAAAAAGTACATTGCAATTATCGGGCTTGCATGCATCGTTACTACTGCTGTCGTAACTACTGCCTTTGTAACACCTCAACAAAATGAAAAATCAGAAATGAATGAACATCCACGCATCAGGAAAGCAGTTCATGAAATGGAAGACGCCCTGGAATACATGGAAAAAGCTCCGCATGATTTCGGTGGCCACAAAAAGGAAGCAATGGAAGACACCAGAAGAGAATACCGTGCAAAATTTGACAACAATAAACACTAATCAGAAGATTATTTTTTAAATAATATCCGATTATTCCCCTGAAAATTAATTTTTTCAGGGGATTTTTTATAGTGTAATTCTGAGATTACTATTTACAAATACAGTACTTATACGTAAAAATTAAACCAAAAAAGTCCATAGCTTTATACGGATTCCCTGCCTATGAATTCCGATAGCTATAACAGGTTAAAATAAATCAAATCAGCCCTATGTCCTTCTCTATCAAAGCCAATCTCGTCGATCTGGAAAATAAAACAATCTACCCGGCAGAAGTTCATGTCAACAATGGAATAATAACATCCCTAACCCGACTAAGCGAAAACCAGCCCCATTACCTGATGCCCGGCTTTGTGGATGCACACGTACACATAGAAAGCTCCATGCTTATTCCTTCCGAATTTGCACGTCTGGCAGTCACACATGGTACTGTAGGAACGGTCTCCGACCCGCATGAAATAGCAAACGTAATGGGCATTGATGGAGTGAATTACATGATTG
>JABDEY010000019.1:0-474 GCA_013286805.1 Bacteroidota bacterium
ATTTCTATTAATACTGACTTTCACAATTGTCATTACGATATAATTGCAAAAAATCATTGTATTCCTAAATAGTTTAAATGAGTGATTTTTAATAGTTGATTTTTAGAAACCAATAATTATATGTGTGGCATAGTTGGAATTGTATCTCTTAACCCGGATAAAGCTCGAATTGGAACTTTAAAAGTAATGACGGATGCTATTGCTCATCGTGGCCCTGATGGGGAGGGGCATTGGATAGATGACAAGTGCATGGTGGGTTTGGGCCATAGGAGATTAGCTATAATTGATATAAGTGAAAATGCATCCCAACCTATGCATTACCTGGACAGATATACGATCGTTTTTAACGGTGAAATTTATAATTATACTGAACTTAAATCTGGCCTTGTACAAAAGGGATACAGTTTCAAATCGAATTCTGATACGGAAGTATTACTTGCATTATACGACTTTAAAAAGGATAGGTGTTTAAAC